>CALEJO010000091.1 GCA_937898155.1 uncultured Clostridia bacterium
CCGTGCGCACAACGCGTTTCTTTTGCCGAGCTTTTCTTTTCGTAAAGAAAAGCGGCAGGGAAACGCACGACTCACCGTCATATAAGCCGATCGTCCCTGGATATATTCTTTTGTATAAAATTAAATATACGTCTGCATAACATTGAAAAAATCAAGGTGAGCAAAAGAAAAATACTTTTTAAAGGAATGAAAAAAGAAAAAAGCGGCGGATCACTCCGCCGCTTTCGCGTTTATTATTTTGTGGTTTCGATGAGCCCGTAAGCTCCGTCTTTTCTCTTATACACCACGCAGATTTCGCCGCTCCCCTGCTCCTCGAAAACGAAGAACTCGTGTTCAAGCAGATTCATCTGCATGATCGCTTCTTCTGCGGTCATCGGTTTGAGCCCGAACGTCTTGCGCCGGATTTCAAACTCTTTTTCCTCCTCCACCGTCTCCTCTACGGCATCTGCCGTTTTGAGGAACGCGCCGTCACGGAGCCGTTTTTCGAGCCGCGTTTTGTTTTTGCGGATCTGCCGTTCAATGACGTTGACTGCCGAGTCGATGGCGTGCTGGAAGGTCGGGCCCTCCACTTCGCTGCGGAACAAAACGCCGTCAGCGGAAATGGTGAGCTCTAAGATTTCGATCTCCCGCTTTTTGCGAAGCGTGACATATGCCTCGGCGTTGTCGCGGAAAAATTTGTCCAGCTTGTGGATTTTCTTTTCCAGTAAGGCACGGAAATCGTCGCCGATGGTCACTTGTCTGCAAAGGATCGTTGTCTTCATGTGAGTTGCCCCTTCCTGATCTGGATTTTACGGAGAACGATGATCTTCTCCGCGTCATTATTATACCATATCAGATGGCAAAAGAAAAGGACTTTTGTGAAAAAAATCAAAAAAATTCACCGAAAAATCGCGTTGCTTGGTCAAATCGATAAAACGTGACATTCGCCGAGGTTTTCCATCAGCTTTTGCTCGCGATGATGGCAGGTAAACAGGATGCTTTGGATATGGCGCTCCGCGTATTTGGAGATCAGCGAAAGCATTTTCGCAAGTCTGCCGTTGTCCATGCGGACGAAGCTCTCGTCAAAGAGGAACGGCGGCATCGCTTTTTGATACATCAATTCGATCAATGCGATGCGCAGGCAGATGTAGGCGAGATCGCCCGTGCCCGCGGAGAGAGACGAGACATCGTGCGTCATGCCGTCCGCAGAGAACGAAAGCCCGAAATCGCGGTCCACGCCGACCGTGTCGTATTTGCCGTCGGTCAGTGCACCCATCAGTTTGGAGGCGCTCTTCGCGATCTTCGGGGAGAGCCCCTCGCGCAGCTTGCCGCTCGCCGATTCCAGCGATTCGATCGCCAGCATATAGGCGTTCCATTTGTCGGTCAGCGACGCGATTTGCGCGTCGAGCGACGCTTTTTCTTCTGCCAGCTCGGTCGGATGCACAGAGGTGGCGAGAAGCGCCGAAAGCTCGACTTCGATCTTGTGCAGACGGTCGGTCAGCGAAGCGATCGCGCCCGCGTGGAACTCGTGCTCGCGCTTTTTGGCTTGCAGATTGAACGCCGCCATGGCGTCTTCATCGTAGTCCGCCGTGCACGCTTCGCGCAGATAATCTTTCGGATAGGCGGAGAGGGATTCCTCGATCTCGGCGATGCGGTGCATCTGCTCCTCGCGCGCGGCTTCGAGCTTGGCGATCTCCGTTTGCGCCTTGCGACACTCGGCGATCGCGTTTGCAAGGGTGGTCGACGTGCGGTCGGAGACAGGGAAGCCGTCGCGATTCAGCGCTTTCAGGATTTCGGCGCTGACCATATCGAGACGGTCGGACGCCTCGGAGAAGTGATCCTCCGCTTCCTCGCGCGCCGTCGTGATATAGAGCATATACGCCTCATCCTCGGACGCGGCGCGAACCAGCTCCTCGAATTCGGAATAGTTTTTGCAGGAGAAGCGTTTGCAGATATCCGCGATCACGCGTTTCGGCTCCCGCTTGCGGCAAAGGAAGATCACGCCGAGCGCCAGCGCTACCGGGACGACGCATAACGGAATGATGCAAGAGAGCGATTCCAAAGAATACTGCGTAAGGGCATAGATGCCCGCGCCCAAAGAAAGCGCGAACAGCAAAAAGAACAAAACGGCGAGTCGGTTGGCGGAGCGGATGCGCTTTTTGCTCGCGTGGGCACGCTCAATGAGCGCGGCGCGCGTTTTGGCGCCGCTTCGGGCGCCGAAGCGCTCGAAAATCTCGATCTTTTCGCTCATCGAATCGAGCTTTTGCGTCGCGTTATCCAGCTCCTCCTGTGCGTCTGCACGCTTGGATTCGGCAAGCTCGAGCTCGCGCTGTTTGCTTTCGAGCCACGTGATATAGCTTTCCGCGGTGACGTCGGCGCCGCCCCGCTCGGTCGGATTTTTGACGGCGGCGAGGCGTTCCTCCGTTTCGGCGAGACGCGCCTTTTCCGCTTTGCGGCGCAGATACGCTTTTTTCAGTGTCCAGCGCTCATATTGTTCGAGCTCCGCGTCCACGGCGGCGAGATTTTCTTCCGCGTTCGCTTTCTTTTCGGAAAGCTGACGTTGCGTTCCTTCGAGATAGATGATGTTTTCACTTGCTTCCTTAGCGGTTTCGAGCTGTGCCGAGACGGTATCGCGCTCGGTTTCGAGATCCGCGATCTTGCCGCCGCGGCGGCTTTTGTGCATCAGGAAAACGCGGGCTTCGTCGAGCTTATCGAGCGCTTTTTTGGCGTTAATGCTCTCGTTGCCGGAGAAGAGGATGTTTTCCGCCTCCTCGCCGAGCTCGCTGCCGCCGACCTTGCTTTCGCCGGCTTGGCGGATATAGGCGGTGCTTTCAAACACGAGCGACGAAACGCCGAAAAAGACGTCGCCGGGGGATTGCCCCTTGAAGACGATCTGATTCGTGTCGGCGTCGAAGATCGCGCACCGCTCGCGGAAATTGTTTTTACCGTCGGGTCCGGTGACGCAGATGACCTCGCGCTCGACGCGGTAATGTTGCTCGCCCTCAAAAAAGGTGAGCGTGCCGGCGGCGCGGGAGGTTTTCCAGCTGATATAGCGGAGCTTTTCGTCGGCTCTGCCCGCCAGCCCGTAAAAGATGAACTGCAAAAAGGCACAGATCGTGGATTTGCCCGATTCGTTGGCGCCCTCGATGATGTTGACGCCGTCGGAAAAACGGAGATGCATCTCCGACAGCTTCCCGAAATCGGCGATGTATAGGCTTTCAAAAATCATGGGGCAAACTCTCCTTTCTCGGATGCGCGCCGCGCACGGCGGCGATACGCGCGGATGAAGGGCTTTTCCAAAGCCCGTTTGCATTTGAAAAACAGATTTTCGGGGTAGGGGATCGGTTTCACAAGGATCGCGTAAGCGCGGGCGCGTCGGGCGCACCACACGTCGGTGAAGATCTGATCGCCGATGACGGCGATCTCGCCCGGTGCGGCTTGAAATTCGCGGCACACGGCGCGCACGGCGCGTCGGGACGGTTTGCGGCTTTCGCTGACGGTGAAAACGCCGAGCTTTTCATTGAAGCGAGCCACGCGGTCGGCGTGATTATTGGAGGCGATGGCGACGTCGATGCCTGCCGCGCGGAGAGAAGAAATCCACGAAACGACCGCGTCGGTCGGCTCTGCCATCCCGTAGGTGACGAGCGTATTGTCGACATCGAGCAACGCGACGCGAAGCCCGCGGTCGCGGAGCATGTCCGGCGTGATCTGATAGACGTCATCCGCCATCAGATCGGGAATAAAGGGATGCTTCACGGCTTCTCCTTTCCGAAAACGGCATTACGCGGCGAGCCCCTCGGCGATGCCGATCAGCCCGATGCCGACGACGATGCCGATGACCACGGCGTATTGCTTTTTCGCGAGTTTTTCCCGCAGAAAGACGCGGGAAAGCGCGATGGATACGATGCAGTAGGCGGCGATCATCGGCGCGGCGACCGCACCGTTGCCCGCCATGGCGTAAACGTAAGTAAACTGTCCTGCCGTTTCCAGCACGGCGGCGCCGAAGCGCGCGCCCTGCGGGCGAACAAAGAGCGGTTGTTTTTTTAGGATGAGATAGACGAAAATGACGATCGCGCAAAGGAAAAACGTCAACTCATACGAGAGATTCGCCACATCCTCGAAGGTTTCCTCCGTCACGCCGCGCAGCGGCGTGATCGTCCAGTCATCGAGGTAAAACGCGTCGAGAAACGTGCCGAGCGCGTCGATCACGCAGTAAAGCACGGGCAGGAAAAAGGCGGCGAAACCGAGGCGATATTTGCGCGTTCCGTCATCGTTTTCGGCGTTCAGCTCCGTCTTTTCGAGCGCGCCGAGCAGAATGACGCCGGCGCAGATGACGATGACGCCGACGGCGGTCAGCGCGTCCATCGTGTCGCCGAGAATGACGAGGCAAAGAATACACGTGACGGCGCCCGAGGCGTTCTGGATCGGCGAGGAGATCGACAGTTCGAGATAGCGAAGTCCGAGATACCCGACGGTCATCGAGAGAATATAGCAAAGGGAAACGGGCAGATAGATGAGCAGATTGCGGAAATCGTAAGCGACATCCGAAAAGAGCAGGGTGGCGATCGCGTGAAGCCCCATGACGAAGCCGACCGCCGAGAGCATCTTCAGATGGCTGAAAGGGTCCGACGCATCACCGCAGCCGATCTTTGAAAAAAGATCCGAACCGCTCCAGCATAAAAGCGTAACCACAGCAAATGCAAACCACATATTCCGCATCAC
>CALEJO010000092.1 GCA_937898155.1 uncultured Clostridia bacterium
GGACATCGTGTCGGGCTGGGCGCGGCGCAGCGCGTCGAGCGCCTCCGCCTCGTGGTCGAAACAGACGGGCGGAAGCGAAACGCCGACGTTTTGCCGCTTGCCAAGCACGTCCGCGTGGGCAAGATATTCGTCGATCGGCAGGAAAATGCGATCAAAATAGGCACAGGCACGCGCGCTGATCGCGTCAAATCGCGTAAAAAACGCGCTTTTTTCGCGGCTTTCGACCGCGCCGCGGAGCGGCGGCGCGTAGGAAACGGGCGTCACGGCGGGCAACGCGCCCGCAAGCGCCTCCGTCATCGCGTCCGTCAGCGCGCGCCGCATCGCGTTGATCTGCGACATCGGCAAAAAGACAGGCGCCGTTTCAAGTTGCAAATGTTCGACGGTAAACGGCGTGCCGCCGACCTTTTTCAGATTTTCTTCGATCCGCTCGCGCGGCGTGCCGGCGCCGGTCGGCGTTTCGCACCGCGCCCCCGTGATCTCGCGGACGACGGTCTCCCCCGCTCTCGTCACTTCCCCGCGCAGATAAGCGGGCTCGCCCGCCGCAAACCGCGCGGTGAGGTGAAGCGGGATCGTGCGCGGCGGAATCATTCCGCTTTCCGCGCTCGCGGTCTTTTCTTTATTTTCCTCCGTGCGCACGCCAAGCATGGCACGGGAAATCTGTTCGGTAAAATAACCGTCCGTAAAGCCGGAACGGGAAAAGAGAGCATCCAGCTCGCGCATCTCCGCGTCCGTCGCGGAACGCTTCTCGTCGAGCAGACGGCGATAAATGGACGTGACGCCGTAAACGTAGGCAGGCGCTTTCATTCGCCCCTCGATTTTCAGCGAATCGACGCCCGCGTCGATGATCTGCGGAATGTATTTCGCAAGGCATAAATCCTTTAAGCTCAGCGGATACGGATTCGCGCCGCGATAGGGGAGGCGACACGGCTGGGCACATTCGCCGCGATTGCCGCTTCTGCCGCCGATCACCGAGCTCATCAGACATTGCCCCGAATGACAGACGCAAAGCGCGCCGTGCACGAAGATCTCCGTTTCGATCGGCGAACGCTCGCAGAGCGTGCGGATATCACGCAAAGGCAGTTCCCTCGCCGCGACCATCCGCGAAAAGCCAAGCCCTGCCAGCATTTCCGCCGAGCGGACGTTCTGCCCGCACGCCTGCGTGCTGGCATGAATCGACACTTCGGGAAAATAGCGGTGAAGGAGCATCGCCAGTCCGAGGTCGGCGACAATGAACGCGTCCGCGCCGAGTCCGATCAGCGTTTCCGCGGTTTTCAGCGCGTCCGAAAGCTCCCGCGAATAGAGCTGCGAATTCAAAACGATGTGCGTTTTCACGCCATAGGTGTGACAATAACGGATCGCATCCGCCAGCTCGTCCTCGGTGAAATTGCTCGCGAATTTGCGGGCATTGAATTGTCTTGCCCCGAAATAAACGGCGTCGGCGCCCGCCG
>CALEJO010000093.1 GCA_937898155.1 uncultured Clostridia bacterium
GCCACGCGTATCCCGTCTTTACGTCGGACGAGGAACTGGAAAAATTAGCGGCGACCGACAAAAAAGCCGAAGTCAAGAGCAAGGTCTGGACCGAGGAAGCGGCAGCGGAGCAGAAAGCGGAGATGCGCAAGCAAAGAGAATTCACGCTCGACGAGGTGAAAGCGCACCTCGACGCGGGCGACAAATTCGTGCTTCGCATTCTCGCGGACGGCGACGGCGAGCGTAAGATCAAGGCGAACGACATCGTGCGCGGCGCGCTCGAATTTCCCGAAAACGACGAGGATTTCGTCCTTTTGAAATCGGACGGCATCCCGACCTACCATTTCGCGCACGCGATCGACGACCACTTCATGGGGACGACGCACGTCGTCCGCGCGGAGGAGTGGCTTCCGAGCTTGCCGAAGCACGTGCAGCTCTTCCGCTATCTCGGCTTCAAGCTTCCGAAATATATGCACATTTCGCAGATCATGAAGCTCGACGAGAACGGCAATAAAAAGAAGCTCTCCAAGCGCGATATGGGCGCGAATATGGATGACTACACCCGTATGGGCTATGACCCGGAATGCGTACGGGAATATATTCTGACACTTCTCAATTCCAACTATGAGGAATGGCACGCGCAGAATCCGGACAAGCCCTATACCGAGTTCCCGTTCAACGTCAAAAAGATGTCGGTTTCCGGCTGTCTCTTCGACTTCGGTAAGCTCAGCGACGTCTCGCGCAATGTGATCTCGCGCATGAGCGCCGACGAGGTTTACGAGAAACTGACGGCGTGGGCAAAAGACTTCGATTCCGAATTTTTCGGCGCGCTGACCGCGGACCCCGCGATGACGAAAGCGATCCTCGCGATCGGCCGCGGCGGCAAAAAGCCGCGCAAGGACCTCGCGACATGGGCAGACGCGAAGCCGTATATGGGCTTCTTCTTCGATCCGTTCTTCCGGATGGAGGATGGCTATCCCGAAGGGTTTGACGCTTCGACGATCCGCGAAACGCTCGTGCGTTTCCTTGCGACCTACGCGCCGTCGGACGATATGAACGCGTGGTTTGAGAAAGTCAAGGGAATCGCATCATCGCTCGGCTTTGCCGCAGATATGAAGGCGTATAAGGCAGACCCGACCGCGTTCCGCGGCAGCGTCGCCGACATTTCTTCGTTCATCCGCGTCGCGGTGACGGGCAAACAAAACGCCCCCGACCTTTGGACCGTGATGCAAATTCTCGGCGAGGCATGCACGCGCGCCCGCATTGAAGCGGCGATCGCCGCACTCAACTGACGGAGGGTTATCATGACAGAAACGACCAATAATTTTTTGATCCGCGCGATCGACGACGATATCCGCGAGGGAAAAGTCAAAGCGGACGGCATCCATACGCGGTTTCCGCCCGAGCCAAACGGCTATCTGCACATCGGACATTGCAAGGCGCTGATCATCGACTTCGGCACCGCGAAAAAGTATGGCGGCATCACGAATCTTCGCATGGATGATACCAACCCCGCGAAGGAGGACACCGAGTTTGTCGATGCCATCCAAGAGGACATCCATTGGCTCGGCTTTGATTGGGGCGACCGCTTCTTCTACGGCTCCGATTATTTTGAAAAGGACTACGAGCTTGCGGTCGGTCTGATCCGCAAGGGGCTTGCTTACGTCTGCCGGCTTTCGCCGGAAGAACTGCGCGATCCGAAATACTGCGGCGATCTGACGCATCCGGCAGTCTCGCCTTACCGCGACCGTCCGATCGAAGAATCTCTCGATCTCTTTGCGAGAATGCGCGACGGCGAATTTGAAGAGGGAAGCTATACGCTCCGCGCGAAGATCGACCTCGCCTCCGGCAACTTCTGCATGCGCGATCCCGTCATCTACCGCATCAAATACGTCGAGCATCACAGACAGGGCACGAAATGGTGCATCTTCCCGATGTATGACTTCGCGCATCCGATCCAGGACGCGCTCGAGGGCATCACGCATTCGCTTTGCTCGCTGGAATATGAGATCCATCGCCCGCTGTATAATTGGGTGATCGACAACGTAGATCTCGACTTCGTGAACGGCGTCAAGCCGCGTCAGATCGAATTCGCGCGTCTGAATATGACGCATACCGTCATGTCAAAGCGGCATCTGCGCGCGCTGGTCGAAAACGGCACCGTGGACGGATGGGACGATCCGCGTATGCCCACGCTTTGCGGGCTTCGCCGCCGCGGCTATACGGCGCAGTCGGTTCTGAACTTTATCGAAAGCGTCGGTGTCTCCAAGGAAAACAGTCTCGTGGACATCCGCCAGCTCGAAAGCTGCATCCGCGAAGAACTGAATGTCACGGCACCGCGCCGCATCTGCGTAATGCACCCGATCAAGGTCGTCATCGACAACTATCCCGAGGGAAAAACGGAGATGTTCTCCGTTTCCAATAATCCGAACGATCCCGAGGCGGGCACCCGCGAAGTGCCGTTCTCGCGCGAGCTTTATATCGACGCGGACGACTTTGCCGAAGTGCCGCCGCCGAAGTTCTTCCGCATGAAGCCGGACGGCGAGGTGCGTCTGATGGGCGCGTATATCGTCAAATGCGTCGGCGTGGAGAAGAACGCGGACGGCTCCGTGAAAGAGATTCATTGCACGGCGGACCTCGAAACGGGCAACGGCAATCCGATCGACGGCAGAAAGATCAAGGGCACGATCCATTGGCTCTCCGCCGCCGACGCGGAGGATACGACGCTGATGCTTTACAGCAACCTCTTCACGCTCGAAAACGTCGCCGATATGCCGGAGGGCAAGACCTACGAGGACTATATCGATCCCGCATCTGCCGTTTGCGTGGAGCACGCCAAGATCGAGCCGTCGCTCGCGGGCGCGCAGGCGGGCGATCATTTCCAGTTTGTCCGCACGGGATATTTTGTCAAGGATACGAAGCATGAAAACACGTTCAATCGCATTGTGAGCTTGAAAGACGGGTATAAAGCATAATCGGAGGAATCCATGTTAGAACTTGAAAACGTCTCGTTTTCCGCGGTCACCGAAGGGGAATCCGCGACGACGAAAGAAATTCTGAAAAACATCAATTTGCGCATCGACGAGCGCTTTGTGGCGATCACGGGCCCGAACGGCGGCGGCAAATCGACGCTTGCGAAGATTATCGCGGGCATCTATACGCCGACGAGCGGGCGGGTGTTCTTCGACGGAGAAGACATCACGTCGCTTTCCGTCACGGAGCGCGCGCGCCGCGGCGTCAGCTTCGCGTTCCAGCAGCCCGTGCGTTTCAAGGGCATCACGGTGCAGGACCTCATCACGATCGCGGCGGGGCGCAAAATCGGCGTCACGGAGGCGTGCGAATATCTTTCCGACGTCGGTCTTTGCGCGCGCGATTATATCGGGCGCGAGGTCAACGCGTCGCTTTCGGGCGGCGAGCTGAAACGCATCGAGATCGCGACGATCCTCGCCCGCGGCACGAAACTCTCGATTTTTGACGAGCCGGAGGCGGGCATCGACCTTTGGAGCTTTCAGAATCTCATCAAGGTCTTCGAGACCATGTATGAGAAAAAGGGCGGTAGTATCCTGATCATTTCGCATCAGGAGCGCATCCTCAATATCGCGGACAAAATCGTGGTGATCGCGAACGGCGAGGTATCGCAAATCGGCAAAAAAGACGAAATTCTGCCGGGGCTTCTCGGCGCGAGTGCCGCGTGCAGCACGCTTTCGTCCAAACTCGCGTGAACGGAGGGGCATATGATCGACGAAATTCAAAAAAATCTGCTCCGTGAGATCGCGGACCTGCACGACATCCCGACGGGTGCGTATAATATTCGCGCCAACGGCGAAAAAGCGGGCAGAGCCACGACGGAAAATATCGACATTGTCACGAAAACCGACCGGTCCGGCATCGACATCCGGATCAAACCCGGCACGAAGCACGAAAGCGTGCATATCCCCGTCATCATCAGCGAAAGCGGTCTGACGGAGTCCGTTTATAACGATTTTTATATCGGCGAGGACGCCGACGTCGTCATCATCGCGGGATGCGGCATCCATAATTGCGGTGTGCAGAATTCCGAGCATGACGGCATCCACAGCTTTTTCGTCGGCAAAAACGCCAAGGTGCGCTATATCGAAAAGCACTATGGCGAGGGCGACGGCAACGGTGCGCGCGTGCTCAACCCCACCACCGTCATCGAAATAGACGAGGGTGGCAGTATGGAGATGGACAGCGTGCAAATCAAAGGTGTCGACTCTACCGTGCGCACCACCAAAGCCGTTTTGGGGCGCAATGCGCACCTTGTTATCACCGAAAAAATCATGACGCACGGCCACCAAAGCGCTACGACCGATTTCGATGTGGACCTTGCAGGTGAGGATAGCAGCGCCCACGTGGTGTCGCGCTCGGTGGCAAGAGGCAATTCGCACCAGATGTTTATCTCGTGCGTCAATGGCAATGCACGTTCGGTCGGACATACCGAATGCGACGCCATCGTGCTGGACGAGGGGACGGTTGG
>CALEJO010000094.1 GCA_937898155.1 uncultured Clostridia bacterium
GTCAACATCGCGAATATGCGCGTTTACCGCGAGAGCGGAGGGGACAACCCTTTCTCGATCATCGAGGTGGATGGCGGCGTGGAGGAGCAGGCGATCGAGAAGATCCGCGCGCTCCCGCACGTGCTTCACGCGACGTATTTGCGGGTGCATTGAGGAGGCGGCGCGTATGGAACAGAATATGGAATTCACCACGGGTGCGGAGCTTCTCGCGCGATGCCGCGAGAGCGGCAAGCCCATCTCCGCCGTGATGCTGGAACGGGAATTGCAGAAATTCGGCGGCACGAAATACAGCGTCCGCAAACAGATGAAAGAATCGCTTGACGTTATGCGGCAAAGCGTGACGCGAGCGCAAACGGAAAAACTGAACCTGCTCGGCGGTTATATCGGCGGCGAAAGCCGCGCGCTGTCGGAGCGGATCGCAAAAAAAGGTGCGATGGCAGGCATGATTTCCCGCGCGGCGGCATATGCCATGGGTGTGATCGAGCTGAACGCGTCGATGGGATGTATCGTGGCGGCGCCGACGGCGGGCTCCTCGGGCGTGATCCCGGGGGTGCTGATCGCGGCGGATGACGAATATCACTTCGGTGACGACGCGCTGACGGCGGCGCTCTTTCACGCGGGTGCGATCGGCTATCTGATCGACCGCAACGCGACGCTCTCCGGCGCGGAGGGCGGCTGTCAGGCGGAGGTCGGCGCGGCGAGCGCGATGGCGGCATCGGCGTTATGCGAATTGCTCGGCGGCACGCCGGAAATGTGCCTTTGCGCGGCTGGCGACGCGATCGCGAACATTTTGGGACTTGTCTGCGATCCGATCGGCGGGCTCGTCGAGTCCCCGTGCCAGAAACGGAACGCCATGGGCGTGGCGAACGCAATCATCAGCGCGGAGATCGCGCTGGCGACCGACGGCAAAATGCTCGTGCCGTTCGATGAGGTCGTCGCGGCGATGTTCAGCGTCGGACGCAGTATCCCGTATCAGCTCCGCGAAACGGCGCTCGGCGGGCTGGCGACGGCGCCGAGCGTGAAAAAAGCGCGCGACGCTTGTGAATCCTGCGGCGGATGCCGTTGAAAACGAAAACGGAAATGGTTTTTCAAATAATTTGAAGGAGATTTCTTATGAAACAGTTTACGAAAATTCTCGTTTGCTTTTTGGTGCTTGCGATGATGGTCGCGACGGTCGCGTGCGGCGAAACGCCCGCGGAAACCACCCCCGCGACGACCACCCCTGCGGAAACCACCCCCGCAGAAACCACGCCCGCAGAAACCACGCCCGTCGAAACGACGCCCGCCGAAACGACGGCGGCAGAGACTCCCGCGGCGACCACTGCGGAAACGACGACCGCTGAGGAAACGACGGCAGGTCCGTCTCTGCCCGAGGGCGCACCGCTCGATCCCGCCGCGATCGCGAATCATTCGCCGATGCCGCTGTGGCCGGACGGTCAGGTTTACGGCTTTAACGCCTCTCTCGGCGCGGCGCCGACGATCAAGGCATACGTCGCGGACGGCGCGAAATCCGCTGTCGTGATCTTCCCGGGCGGCGGCTATTCCCGTATCAGCAGTGATATCGAGGGCGACAACGTCGCGCAGGCGTTCAACGCGCAGGGAATCACCGCGTTTGTCGTGAACTATCGCGTGGCGGACTATACCCATAAAGAAATCCTCGCCGACGGCTGGCGTTCGGTCCAGTTCGTGCGCTATTACGCCGATACCTTCGGCATCGACGCCGACAAGGTCGCAGTCTGCGGCTTCTCCGCGGGCGGGCATCTCGCGATGGCGATTTGTGAGCATCAGCCCGAAGACAATTTGATCGGCGACGCGGTCGGCGCGCTTTCCGCGCATCCCGACTACGCGATTCTGAGCTACCCCGTCGTTCAACTGATCGCGGATCGCAATCAACTCACCTCCTGCAATTTTGCGGGACTTCTCCGCGCCGGCAGAGACAAGGACGCCTATAACGCGGCAGTCGCGCTCGTTGATGAATATTCGTTCGGCACGAACCTTGACGGAATGCCCGCCACGTTCCTCTGGTGCGGCAGCAAGGACACGACCGCCGATCCCAAGATCAACTCCGAAGCGATGGCGGCGGCGATGACGGCGGCGAATATGGACGTGAAATTCACCGAATATGCGGGCGTCGGACACGGTGTCGGATTGGCATCGGGCACGGCGGCTTCCGGCTGGATGGCGGAAGCGATCGCGTTCTTACAAAGCAAGGGATTCTGATATGATCGAACCGCTTCCGCTTTATCCCGAGGGAAAAATCCCGTTTGATGAGCCGCCTTTTGAGATGACGCCGACGATCCAGCCGTTTCCGCTCGAAGGGGCGCGCGGCGCGGTCGTGGTCTTTCCGGGCGGCGGCTATTTCCAGCGGAGCGATCTGAGCGAGGGAGAACGCGTCGCCGAGGCGTATAACCGCGCCGGCTTTGCCGCGTTTGTGCTTCGCTATCGCTATCGTCCCTATGACGGGCGGGCGATCCTCGCCGACGGTCAGCGCGCCGTGCGCTATGCGCGTGCTTACGCGCAGACCTATGGCTATTCGCCCGATAAGATCGCCGTCTGCGGCTTCTCCGCGGGCGGACATCTGGCGATCATCACGTGCGAGCAGGACGCTCCCGCCTATTGCGGCGACGAGATCGACGCCTGCTCCGCGCGGGCGAACGCGCTCGTTTTGTGCTATCCCGTGACGACGTTCAAATGGGACAGTTATCCGCCGATGCCCCGCATTTTCCTGCGGGAGAAAAAGGACGACGAGGCACTTCTCGCGCAGTATTCGTTCGACTATCGGATCGACGCGTTGCCGCCGACTTACGTTTGGTATAGCAAAAAGGACGACGCCGTTCTGCCGGAGAAAAATTCGATTCCGCTCACCGTCGCGCTGAAAGCAGCGGGCACGGACGTGCTTTGCGACGCATTTTCGGACGGCGCGCACGGCATCGGGCTGGCGCACGACTTCGCGGAATGCGGCACGTGGCACGCACGCTCCGTCTCGTTTTTGCGAAAACATGAATTTTGACGAAATCCGTCCCGAAACGCGCTCCTGATTCGTTGCATTTCAGGAACGCGTTTTTGGCACGCATCATGACAGTCAATTTGACATTGGAGATCAAAAAAGGAACCTGATTACCATGAATTTATCTCGAATAAACGGAGAGCAGTTTGCCGAAATAGTGCGCGGCGGTGCCGCGAACCTTTACGCAAATCGTTCCGTTGTCAATGATTTGAATGTCTTCCCGATCCCGGACGGGGATACGGGTGACAATATGTATATGACCGCATCGGCGGGCGTTTCCGCGCTCGACGGGCAAAACGGCACCGACCTCGGCGCGGTCGCGTCCGTGCTGGCGCACGGGATGCTGCTCGGCGCGCGCGGCAATTCGGGCGTGATCCTGTCCCGCATCTTTGCCGGTATCGCGGACGGGCTCGCCGGACGCAAAGACGCGGACGTGTTCGCGTTTGCCGAGGCGATGCAGGCGGGTGTCAAAGCGGCTTACGGCGCGGTTTCCGTGCCGGTGGAGGGCACGCTTCTGACGGTGATCAAGGACGCGACGGCGTTTGCGAACGGTCGCGTGTCGGACCCCGCCACGTTTACGGCATATTTTGATGATTATTCCGCGGAGCTTCGCCGGTCGCTCGACCGCACGCCGGAGCTTCTCGATGTTTTGAAAGAGGCGGGCGTCGTCGATAGCGGCGGCGCGGGCTTTGTGTATTTGTTTGAGGGAATGCGGACGGTTTTGAACGGCGGCACGGTGGCGCAGACGGCGCCCGTCTCACCCGCCGCGAAAGCGGTCAACATCGACTCGTTCACCTCGGACTCCGTTTTGGAATACGGCTATTGCACGGAATTTCTGCTTCGTTTGCAGGCGAGCAAGACCGACGTTTCGCATTTCGATCTCGACGCGTTTACCGCGCATTTGACGGCGATCGGCGAATCGGTCGTCGCGTTTCTCGACGGCACGCTTCTGAAAGTCCACGTGCACACGATGCACCCGGGCGAGATCCTGAACGACTGCCAGCAATATGGCGAATTTCTCACGTTGAAAATCGAAAACATGATGCTCCAACATCACGAAACGACGATCGAAAACCGCTTCTCCGTCGCGCGGCAAAAGCCGCACAAGCGCTACGGCGCGGTGACGGTCGCGTCGGGAAGCGGCATCTGCGAGACGTTTACTTCGCTTGGCGCCGATGTCGTGGTGGAGGGCGGTCAGAGCATGAACCCGTCGGCGGCGGATTTCGTCCGCGCGTTTGAGGAAACGAACGCGGATACGATCTTCGTCTTTCCGAATAACGGCAACGTGATCCTGACGGCACAGCAGGCGGCGTCGCTTTACGAAAAAGCCGAGATCCGCGTCGTTCCGACGCGCACGATCGGCGAGGGCTACGCGGCGCTTTCCATGTTCGATACCACGTCGGGTGACACGGACGCGATCGAAGCGGAATTGCGGCAGGCGTTTGAGGGCGTCGTCACGGGCATGGTCAGCCGCGCGACGCGCGACGTCGAAAAGGACGGCATCTCCGTTCGCGCGGGCGACTATATCGGCTTCACGTCGGACGATACGATCTATGCGGACGACGCGGAACGCGCGTCGGCGCTGCTGTCTTTGGCAAAAGAACTTCACGCCGGCACCTATGACGTATTGCTTCTCGTCTGCGGCAGAGATGCGCCGAAAGAGGAAACCGACGTGATCCGTCAAGCGCTCACGCGCGCCTATCCGCGCACGGAAACGATCCTGATCGACGGCGGGCAACCGATTCACGATTATATTTTCATTTTGGAATAAAAGGAGGGCGCTTTATGTTTGCTTTGTTTGCGGATACCGATATGGATTTGACACCCGAGGAAGCGAAACAGCTTGGCTATCATCTGATCAGCATGCCGTATAGCATCGACGGGAAGACGATCTATCCCTATGAGGATTTCGACGTCTTCGACGGAAAGGCGTTTTACGACTTGCTCCGCGCGGGCACGATCCCGACGACGAGCGCCCTCGGAAAAGAAAAATACATCGCTTATTTTGAGCCGTATTTCGCGCAGGGGCAGGACATCCTTTACGTCCATTTTTCCCGCGCGATGAGCGGCACGTTCGATTCGATGGACGAGGCGGTCAGGGAACTTCGGACAAAATATCCCGAGCGCCGCTTCTATGAGGTGGACACCAAGGGCATCACGGCGATCAGCTACGCCATCGCCAAGGAGATCGGCGACCTTTATGTTGCGGGCAAGAGCATCGAGGACATTCTCGCGTGGGCAGAGAGGGAGGTCGATCGCTTCGCGCTCTATTTCTTCGCGGACGATCTGAAATTCTTCAAGCACAGCGGGCGCGTCAGCGGACTTGCCGCCACGATGGGAACGATGCTCGGCGTGCGTCCGATCATTTCCATGAACGCGGATGGGCAAATGGTGAGCGTCGGCAAGGAGCGCGGCAGAGCCAATGCGATCGACCGTCTGTTCCGCTATGTGGAGGAGCTCGGCGACGAGGTCACGAAGCATCGCGTCATTGTCGGGCATACCGATGCCGACGAACTGGCGGACGAGGTCGTCGCGCGTCTGAAAGAAAAATTCGGGGATGCCGTCTGTGTGGAAAAGAAGATCGTCAATCCGACAGCGGGTAGCCATTGCGGTCCGAACGGCGTCGGCATCTGCTTCCACGCCGTCCATCGCTGATCCTGCCGAAAAAAGAGGGAACATCATGATCACGGTTTCGGAAGTCAAAACGAAAAAACAACAGCGGGAATTTTTGCGATTCCCGCTGAACCTATATCGGGACAATCCCTGTTTTGTGCCGCCGCTCTACGTAGATGAAAAAAAGATTTTCCGCGCGGACTACGTTTATTACGACACCTGCGAGGCGGTTTATTACAACGCATATCGCGACGGCAAAATGGTCGGACGCATTTCGGGCATTCTGCAAAAGACGAGCAATGAGCTCCGCGGGGAGCGCCGCGTGCGCTTCACGCGATTCGACGCGATCGATGACCTCGACGTCGCCAAGGCTTTGTTCGGCGCGGTCGAGGCGTGGGCAAAGGAAAAGGGCATGGACACCGTCTGCGGACCGCTCGGCTTTTCCGACCTCGAACGCGAGGGGCTTCTCATCGAGGGCTTTGACAAGCTCTCTACGTTTGAGGAGCAGTATAACGCGCCCTACTATGCGGCGCTGATCGAGGCGTGCGGCTACGGAAAAGAGGTCGATTGGACGGAGAGCGAGATCCGTGCGGGCGACGAGGCAACGTGCCGAAAGCTCGACGAGCTGGCGACGTATCTGCTCGACCGCTATCATCTGCATTTCGGCGAGGCGAAGAACACGAGGGAGTTCTTGCGCCGCTATGCCGACGGCCTTTTCGATCTGCTCGACCGCTCCTATGCGCCGCTTTACGGCACCGTGCCGTTCACGGACGGCATGAAAAAACTGCTGATCGACAATTTCAAACTCATCATCAACCTTCGCTACGTGGCGGTCGTGCTCGATGAAAACGAGAAGGTCGTTTGCTTCGGGCTTTGTCTGCCGTCGCTGGCAAAAGCGATGCGAACGGCGAACGGGCACCTGACGCCTCTGACGCTCTGGCGGACGCTCCGCGCGATCAAAAAGCCGGAGATCATCGACTTCGCGCTGATCGGCGTCGATCCAGCCTATGCGAATCGCGGGATCAGCTCGGTCATTTCCGCGAAAGTGTCCGGAATGTTCCGCGACAATCCGCGGCTCGACCACGCGGAGACGAATCTGAATCTCGAAGACAACTACGCCATTCAAAATCAGTGGAAGCGCTTTTCCGAGGTCAAGCACAAGCGCCGTCGCTCCTATGTGAAAACGCTCGGTGAGGAGGAAAGCTCGGTATGATCAAACTGATTTTAGACTGCTTCGGCGGCGATCACAGCCCCGCGGCGAACGTGGAGGGCGCGGTCGCGGCGCTCCGGCAATTTGACGATCTGTATTTGATCCTTTCCGGCGATCGGGACGCGATCGAGGCGGAGCTCGCGGGCAAAAGCTATCCGCGGGATCGCGTGGAGATTCTGCACGCGCCCGAGGTGATCGGGTGCGACGAAAAACCGACGGACGCGATCCGGCATAAGACGGAAAGCTCCATGATGAAAGCGGTCGATCTGCTCCGCGCGGACGAAAGCGTCGCCGGTATGATCAGCACGGGCTCGACGGGTGCGCTCGTCGCGGCGGGCACGCTCCGCGTCGGGCGGCTGAAAGGCGTGATCCGCCCCGCATTCTGTCCGCTTCTCCCCACGATGGACGGCGGCATCGTCGGCGTCTGCGACAGCGGCGCGAACGTCGATTGCTCAGTCGATCAACTGCAACAGTTCGCCGTGATGGGAAGTCTTTATCTTTCCTGCGTTTACGGCAAGCCCTCGCCGCGCGTGGCGCTGCTCAATATCGGCACCGAGGCGGAAAAGGGCGACGCGCTTCGCAAAGAAGCGTTCGGCGTGCTTTCGGAAACGCCGGACTTACATTTCGTCGGCAATATGGAAAGCCGCGATCTGCTTTCGGGCAAATACGACCTCGTCGTCTGCGACGGGTTCGCGGGCAACGTGCTGATCAAATCGACCGAGGGCGCGTGCCTCGAACTGCTGAAAAAGCTGAAAAAAGACATCAAATCCCGCCTGATCAACAAGATCGGCGCGCTCTTCCTCTACAAGATGTTCATGAAAGAAAAGGCGTTCATGGATTATCAGAATTACGGCGGTAGCGTGCTTCTCGGCACGAAAAAAGTGATCGTCAAGGGGCACGGTTCGAGCAACGCGACGGCGATCGCGAAATGCATCGAGCAGGCGTATCGCATGGAAGCCGGCGGCTTCAACGAAAAAGCGGAAGCGGCTCTTTGGGCGCTCCCGTCGGCAAAAGGAAAATAAAAAATCCCCCGTTCCGCTCGGAACGGGGGATTTTTTCGTTATTCTTCGATGATCGTCACGGATTTCATTTTCTGCTCTTTGCGCGGCTTGTCGGAAAAGTCCGTTTCGACCGACGCGATGCGGTCTAATACGTCAAAGCCGTCCGTCATCTTGCCGAACGCGGCGTATTGCCCGTCGAGGTGCGGCGCGTCCTTGTGCATGATGAAGAACTGCGAGCCGGCGGAGTCGGGGCGCATCGAACGCGCCATCGAGATCACACCGCGCGTATGGCGGAGCGGATTCTTGACGCCGTTCGCGGCAAATTCGCCCTTGATCTGATAGCCGGGGCCGCCCATGCCGGTGCCGGTCGGATCGCCGCCCTGGATCATGAAGCCCGCGATCACGCGGTGAAAGATCAGTCCGTTATAAAAGCCGTCTTTGGCGAGTTTGACGAAGTTTTCGACCGTGATCGGCGCGGTCTCGGGATACAGTTCGAGCGTCATCGTGCCGCCTGCTTCCATTTCGATGATTGCTTTGGTCATAAGAAAATCCCCTTTCGGTTTTTCTTTGATTGTAGCACAGTTTTGCTCGAAACGCAAGCGGTTCCGCCGTTTTTTACGGTCAGAAACACGAAAAGGACCGCGCAAAAGAGGAGAAGCGCGCCGTTGGCGGTGCTGTAAAAGAAAAGATAAAGCGAAAGCGTCCACAAAACCGAAAACGAGGCGGCGGTCGTGACGGCAAGCGCGCCTTCCGCCGTGCGTTCGCCGAAGCGGGGGGCGAGAACGGCGTGCAAAAGCCGCCCGCCGTCAAAGGTGCGGATCGGAAGCAGATTGAGAAAGGCGAGCGTCAGCGAAAAGAGAAGGATCTCTTCGGCGAGCGCCGTTCCCGTCAGTTGAGCCGCGCCCGCGTATAGAAAATTCATCGCGGGGCCCGCGGCGGCGACGACCGCTTCTTCGAGGTAGGAGCGCGGCGTTTCGAGGTCCATGCGGATGCCGACGGGCATGAGCATGACGCGGCGGACGCGAAGACGAAAGAAGCGTGCGGCGAGCGCGTGCCCGCCCTCGTGAAGCAGAACGGACGAGACCGCCGCAAACGCGCGGACGGGTGCCGTCGCAAAGAGGAGCAGAAACGCTCCCGCGGGCGCGAGCGGATGCACGGAAACACGGATCATGCCTCCTCCTTTTTCGCGTCGCGGACGGCGGCGATCGCGTCCTTGCCGATGACGGCGACGAGCGGAAAGAGGATCAGCCCGAGCAGTCCGAAGAGGCGGAGCCCGATATACATGGAGAGCAGGGCGGGGATCGGGGAAAGTCCGATGCGCGCGCCGACGATGCGCGGCTCGGCGATCTGGCGGCAGACCGTGATGACGAGATACAACACGAGAAGTCCGACGGCACGGCGCGGTTCCCCCGCGATCAGCAGATACCCCGCCCACGGCAAAAGCACGGTGCCGGTGCCGAGCACGGGCAAAATGTCCACGACCGCGATGCCGAGCGCCAGAAGCAGGGCATAGGGCTGTTTCAGAAGCGTCAGTCCGAGAAGAAGCTCGGCAAAGGTGAGCAAAAACAGGATCGCATACGCTTTTCCGAAAGAAAAGATGGTTTTTCCGACGCGCCGGGCGGCATCACGGAGCGTGCCGAAATGGCGCGCGGAAAGATGCTCGCGCAAAAACGGCGCGATGCGATCGTAATCGGCGGCGAAATAGACGGCGGAAAGCACCGTGACGGCGGCGCAAAGCAAGGCACGCGGCACGAACGAGGCAAGCGAGCCGACGAGTGCGGGGATTCTCGCCGAAAGCGAAACGGCGGCGTTTTTCAAAATGTCGATCGCCGCGTCGGCGATCTCTGCGCGAAGCGCCGCGCCGTCTTCTCCGGAAAAGATCGGCAGCTTCGCGAAAAACGCGCCCACGCGGTCCAGCACGTCCCGCACGTCCGAAAGCCACGTAGTATCCTCTCCCAATAAGCCCCCCGCGAGGGACGCGAGCTGTTCCGCGCCGATGCCGATGCCCGTCACGGCGAGCGCGGTCAGAAGCAAAAAGAGCAATAGAACGAACAAAATCGACCAAAAGCGCACGGAAAGCTTGGTTTTGGCGGCAAGCGCTGTCGCAAAACGGTGGCAAAGCGCCGCCGCGCCGAACGCGATGGCGAACGGGAGCAGCACGGGAAACAGCCAGCGGAAAAAGACATAAAGGACTGCAATTCCGAGCAAAATATAAAAGACCAGATACGCCGCGCGGCGATACGGCTCCTTTGGCAAAAAATGCAAGGCGGCGCCTCCGTTCACAAAAATGATACATTTTTCATGTCGATATCCCATTGACAAACGAATGGTTTTATGGTATATTAGCAGTGTATGTAGGAAAATCTGTGTTTATGCGATGGCTCTCACCGCAGGCACATAGGAAAATGGAGAAACTTATGAAAAAATATCTCGCAATCATTTTGGTACTTTGCCTGAGCGCCGCTCTCTTTGTCGCATGCGGAGACACGCCTGCCGAAACGACGCCCGCGATCGAAACCACCGAGGGCACGGCGACGACGCCGGAGGTCACGACCGTTGAAACGACGACCGAGGAAACTGCCGCCGTCTTCACCGACCCGCAGATTTTTGACAATGTGGACTACGATTATGCCGTTCGCACCGTTCTCGACGAGGACGACAAGATCATCGGTGTCGCGATATTCAAATGGCATCAGAGCAAGGCGGCGGAGGAGATCACCGTCGGCGCCGATTATGTGATCAACGGCAAGACGTATCCGATCATTCAGGTCGGCGTTGCACAGGGTATTCTGGAATTCCAGAGCACGCTGAAAGTCGTCAATATTCCCGCAAACGTCAAAAAGATCGGCAAACTCGCGTTCAGCCAGTGCTCCGCGCTGACGACGCTCAATCTGCCCGAAGGCCTCGAAACCATCGAAAAGGGCGCGTTCTGGAATTGCAACTCGCTCGCATCTCTGACGCTCCCGTCCACCGTGACTTCGATCGGTCAGGCGGCGTTCGGCGGATGTGCTTCGCTGAAAACGCTCGTGATTCCGTCGGGCATCGAGTCCATCGCAACCAACGCGTTCTCCAACTGTGTCGGACTCGAAACCGTCACGTTGCCGCGCCGCTTCGAGAATGAGATCGCCACGATCTTCCCGAACTGCTCGGATACGCTCACGTTCGTTTACGTCGATTGATCGCAGAAAAACCGAAATCCCTTCCGTTCGCGGGAGGGATTTTTTGTTGACATCCTTGCGCTTTTTTGCTATACTGATGAAGAAAGGGGAGGATGCAGATGAAACAAAATCGAGCGAAAAAGCGTCGGTTGTGGCGGTTCTTTTGGCTTCTGTGCGCGCTGGCGGCGGTGTTTGCGCTGACGCTGGACGGTATCGTGTGCCTGGGCACACGGGCGCGGATCGTCGAGCCGTCTGCCGCGGACGGCTGTGAGGTCGCCGTTGTATTCGGCGCAAAAGCGCACGAAACCCGCCTCTCCGATATGCTGAAAGACCGCATGGACCGCGCGCTCGCCCTTTATAAGAGCGGCGCGGTGAAGACGTTGCTCCTTTCGGGCGACGGCACGGCGTCACCGAGCGAGCCGGACGCGATGAAAGCATACGCGCTCGCCGCGGGCGTGCCCGAGGAGGCGATCCTGACCGACCCCGAGGGCTTTTCCACGCGGGAGACCATCCGCCGCGCCAAGGAAATTTACGGTGCGGAGCGCGCCGTTCTGGTGACGCAACGGTATCACCTCTATCGCGCGTTGTTCCTCGCCAACCGATATGACCTCGACGCCGTGGGCGCGGACGCGTCGCTCCACCGATATCGCGGGCAATTTTTCCGCGAGGTGCGCGAGGTCGCCGCACGGTGCAAGGACTTGCTTTTGCCATAAGAAAGGAACGAAGATGAAAAAATGTAAAATCACCGTCATGCGGTGTGCTCGCTATGACGATCTGATCGCCCGTTATGAAAATCCGATCGAGCACGCGTGCGACTTGCGCGAGGGGCAGGTGTTCATCGCCAACGGCTGGCGCCGCCCCGCGGGGCTTTGCGAAAGCGCGTGGGAGAGTATGTCCCCGTTCGTGATGACGCTCGCGCACGGCGGCACGTCGCTTTACGACGGCTGGATGCAGAATAGCCGCTCCGCGATGATCTCCTGCAACGACGGTTTTCGCCCGGTGAGCTTTCTCATCGAAGCAATGGACGAGGACGCGGACGACGAATAAGAAAGCGGGGGACACCCCGCTTTTCTTTGCGAAAAGGAGACGTCAACTTTTTCTTTGGCGGGCAAAGAAAAAGGTTGCAAAAAGAAAGCCCGCGAGCGTTCCGCTCGACCGAAGTATAAAAGATTTGAC
>CALEJO010000095.1 GCA_937898155.1 uncultured Clostridia bacterium
GCTTCTGACGATGAAGCTCGTCAGCGAAGAGCGCAAGCTCCGCACCGATCAGCTCATCATGACCGCGCCCGTCACGCTGGCGGGGATCGTTTTCGGCAAATATCTCGCGGCGCTGACGATGTTCGGCGGTTCGTTCCTCCTTTCTTCGCTGGTTTACTATATTCCGCTCGCGCTTTACGGCACGCCCGTGACGGCGATCTACCTCGGATGCGTGCTCGGTGTTTTGCTCGTCGGCAGCGCGTTCATTTCCATCGGTATTTTCATCTCCTCGCTGACGGAAAACCAGTTCATCTCCGCGCTTGGCACGATCGGCTCGATCGTCTTGCTTCTTTTCATCAGCTTGCTGAATTCCTATATCAACAGCACCGTGCTTCGCAATTTCCTCACCGGCATTTCGATCACCGCGCGCTACGCGTATTTCTCCGCCGGCATTTTCAGCTACGATTCGCTGTTTTATTTCCTTTCGATCTCGGCGATCTTCCTTTTCCTCACCATCCGTGTGTTTGAAAAGCGCCGCTGGTCGAATTCGTGACGCGGGAGGAGGACAAACATGAAGAATCAACCGAAACAAACCGACCGCCGCAATCTGAAATACGGCGCTCTTTCCGTGGCGATCACGACGTTCTTCGTCGTGCTCGTGATCGTTTTGAACATCATCTTTACGTCGCTTTCTTCGACGTTCGGCTGGTATACCGATATGACCGCCTCGGGACTGTATTCGCTCTCCGACGCGTTTCATGAGAAAATGGACGAGCTGACTTCGGGGCAGGACGGCGAGGTCTACCTCAATGTCGTGCTGATGACCGAGGAGGATCGCTTTGCGAACCTCGATTCCCGCACCTCGATGGTCTATCGGACGCTCAAAGAGCTGGACGCCGAATACGATAACATCGAACTGATCGCCTACAATACGACCGCACATCCCGAACTCGCCAAGCAGTATATGGTGACGGAGCTGGATACGCCGTCGCTCTCTGACGTCGTGATCGAGCTTTGCGACGAAAATCACGTCGCTCTGCCGAACTCGCCCGCGAAAAAATACGCGATCGAATCGTTCTTCACGACGGATTCTTCGAGCGGCACCTACGTCGGCTATAACGCCGAGGCAAAGCTCCTCTCCGCCGTCGCGCAGATGCTCGGCAAATCGGAAAAACCGATCGCCTATTATCTGCAAGGGCACGGCGAGCCCTCGCTCGCGGAAGCGGCAGAGTGGAAGAATCTGCTCGAGCTGGCGGGCTTTGAGGCGCGCGAGATCAACCTGCGCGACGAGGACTTCGCGATTCCGGCATCCGGCACCGCGAACGATAACGTGCTCGTGATCAACTGCCCGAAATACGACCTGCTTTCGACGACGGAAATCTCCGAGGTCAAAAAGATCCGCACCTTTATGGGCACGAACTACGGCAACCTGCTCGTGATGGAGGACTCCTCCGTTTCGCGGCTTCCCGCGCTCGAAGGATTGCTTGGGGAATACGGACTCGGCTTCGGCGGCACCGTCACCGACAGCCGCTTTTCCGACGATGTGGCGGTGTGCTTCACCCTGCCGCGGACGGCGGTAACAGACTT
>CALEJO010000096.1 GCA_937898155.1 uncultured Clostridia bacterium
AGGCGTTTTCCCTCGGGCAGTCCTTTCGTTTCTTTTCCGAAAACGAGATAGATCTCCCCCGCCTCGTCGCGCGTCGCCTCGGTATAGATCCGGCTTGCCTTAGTCGTATAGAACCACAAGTTGTCCTTTTCATGCTGCGCGAGAAAATCGTCGAGCGAATCGTAAAGATAGATTTCGAGCGTATTCCAATAATCGAGTCCGGCGCGTTTGAGCTTGCGGTCGTCGATCTCAAAGCCGAGCGGCTTCACGAGATGGAGCGCCGCGCCCGTCGCCGAGCAGGTGCGCGCGATATTGCCCGTATTCTGCGGGATTTCCGGCTCGACCAAAACGATGTGTGTTTTCAGCATAACGTCCTCTTTGTTTGTTCGATGATGTCCAATGTGCTTGCAGGAATTTTTTAGTATTATACCGCATCTTTGCAAAAAAAGCAAGAGATGGCGGCGAAAGAAATCTTTTTGCCGTGTTTTTTTCACGCAATCGCGCAAACTGAAAGCAGAACACGAAAGGACACGATCGTTATGAACAAAACCAAATTTCTCGCTTTCTTTTTGCTTTTTGCGTTTCTCCTCGCCGTGCCGCTCTCGGCAGACGGCGCGATCAACTATTATTGTATGCGGAAAAAGAATCACGAGCGCCCGTCGCTCGAACCGCAGATGGCGTTTTTGACCGAGCACGGCGGCGTTTATCTCGGGAAAGACGAAAAGGTGCTCTATCTGACCTTTGATGCCGGCTACGAAAACGGCAATATCGCCCGCATCCTCGACGTGCTTGCCAAGCATCACGCAACGGGCGCGTTTTTCGTGCTGGACCACCTCGTCCGCAGCAACACCGACCTCGTTTGCCGTATGGCAGACGAGGGGCATCTCGTCTGCAATCACACGGCGCATCACAAAAATATGACGACGCTTTCCGACGAGGAATTTCAAAAGGAGCTTGCCGCGCTCGAAACGCTTTATCGGGAAAAAACGGGCAAAGAGCTCGCGCGGTTTTACCGTCCGCCCGAGGGAAAATTCTGCGAGCGCAACCTCGTCTGCGCCGAATCGCTCGGCTATACGACGGTATTCTGGAGTCTCGCCTACGCGGATTGGGACAATCAAAAACAACCCGCCCCCGATTACGCCAAAAAGCTCCTATTTGACAATACGCACAACGGCGCGGTCATTTTGCTCCACCCGACCTCGAAAACCAACGCCGATATTCTGGACGAGCTTCTCACCGAATGGGAAGCGCAGGGCTATCGCTTCGGCTCGCTGACGGAGCTCGTCGGTGCAAACGGATGAAGCGGATTTTTTCTCTCTTGTCGGCGATCGCGTTTGCGCTCGCGCTCGCCGCGCCGTCCGCCGCGCTCTCGACCAAGGACGGCGCCATTCTCTCCGGCGGGACGGAGCGGCGGCGGATCGCGCTGACGTTTGACGACGGTCCGCATCCCTCGAAAACGGACGCCATTCTCGATCTGCTCGCGGAATACGACATCCACGCGACGTTTTTTCTCATCGGCGAAAACGCCGCGTTCTACCCCGACATCGTTCGGCGGGAATATGCCGAGGGGCACGAGATCGGCAACCACACTTTTCATCACAGAACAGCAGGCAAATGCGAGCGCGCCTACGTGGAAGAAGAGCTCGCCGAAACCGAGGACCTGATCCTCGAACTCACCGGTCACGTCCCCACGCTTTTTCGCCCGCCGGAGGGCTTTTGCTCCGAATATCTGATGACTGCCGCCAAAAAGATGAACTGCCGCATCGTTCTGTGGAACGTCGATCCGCGTGATTGGGCAAAAACCTCGACGGAGGAGATCGTCCGCAACGTCAAAGCGAACGTCAAAAACGGAAGCATTGTGCTATTCCACGATTACACCGGCAAAGGCGCGCACACGCTCGACGCGCTGAAAATTCTTCTTCCGTGGCTAATCGGAGAGGGTTATGAAATCGTCACGGTTTCCGAGCTTCTCTCCGAATCATAAGAGAAAACGCGCGTTTCCCCTCTTTTTTCCGAAAAGCCATTTACAGCCGCCCGCGTTTGTGATAAAATAAAGTCAAATTACGGGAGATCATTCTCGGAAAAAGAGGAACACGATATGAAAAAATGGATTTCCGGCATACTCGCGCTCGCCCTGTTGGCGCTTTCGCTGATGATGAGCGCGTGCGGCGGCACGCCCGCCGAAACTACCCCCGCACAAACGAAAACGGAGCCCGTCGAGACAACCGCCGAAGCGACCGCGGCGACGACCTCCGCGACCGCGGGAACGACCAAAAAAGCCGAGCAGGACGGCAAAACGGAGAAGCTCGCCGGCTATGAGGATTTGGATTTCCACGGCAAGAAATTCGTCATCGCCGCGCAGGACAATTCCTCGGGCGACGGCTGGTATACCACCAAAGAGGTCTATCCCGACGCCACGATGACCGACGCGATCAGCATCGCGATCCGTCAGCGCAACGCCATCGTCGAAAACCTCTATTCCTGCAAAATCGAAATGCTGCCGTCTGCGTCCCCGCAAACCGCGGCGAACACGGACATCACCTCGCAGAAATACACGATCGACCTTTATACCTACGAATACGGTGGCACCGGACTCGCGACCTCCGGCTCGAACTATAATCTTCTGAACTACATCAACGTCGAAAATCCGTGGTGGGATCAGAATTACGTTCATGACCTCACGATTCGCAATCAGAACGGTGTCAAGGTGCTTTGCGGCATCGTCGGCGACTTCGCGCTCACGTCGTTCGCCTGCACGCACGTGATGTTCTATAACAAGACCGTCTACGACAACGCGGGTATTCCGTTCGATCTTTATGACCTCGTGAAAAAGGGCGAATGGACGATGGATCTGCTCACCGAAATCATTCAAAACGCGAAATACGACGCGGATGGCAACCAGGAATATCATTATTCCGACGGCGATACGCTCGGCTGGATCCGCGTGGGCGAGGGCACGCACGGGATGCACGTCGCATCCGGGCTCCGTTTGATCGACAATAACGACGGTGTCTACTCGTTCTCCGCCGCGGATCATACCGACGAATGGTATCAGATCCTCGATCAAGCGATCGAAATCTGGAACGTCGAGGGCGCTGAAACGAAAGACTATACCTACGTGCAGAACGCTGTCGAAGAAGGCAAAGCGCTCTTTGCTTCCGAAGTGCTGGAAGTGCTGGAACGCATGAAGGACGCGGCGGACCTCGAAGTCGGTCTGCTTCCCTACCCGAAATACAGCGAGTCGCAAGAGGGCTACGCACACTATGTGGACAATCACTTTGCGCATTACTGCATGCCCGTCTCCGTCACCGATCCCGAGCTCACCGGCGATTTCTTCGAGGTTTACGCTTATCATTCCCGCGCGTTCGTGCGCGAGGCGATCCTCAACGCATACAGCACCGTTTATTGCAGCGATGCCGAATCCGGCGAAATGCTCGACTTCATCCTCAATAGCCGCACCTACGATCCCGGATATCTCTATTGGTCCGAATTCTCCGGACTCGTCAGCAATATGGTCAGCGGCACCAACAATTTCGGCAACTTTGTTTCCAAATATACCTCCATCGCATCCGATCGCATCCACGAATACGTGACGGCGGTCTCCGAGAAAATCGAATAAGCCATCATAGAAAAAATCCCCGTGCAAACGGGGATTTTTATTTTTCTTTTATCGCACGCCGAATAAGAGGTCGCCGTAGGTCGGGAACGGCCAGTAGTCGGACGCCGTCAGCTCCTCCGCTTCATCGATCGCGGCGCGCAGAGCGTCCATCTTCGGCAGGATGCTGTCGCAGAAGAAGCGGGCAAGCGTCAGATGATCGGGCGTATGATGCATCACGGACAGCGCGGAATCGAGCGTTTGCACGCACAGCGCCGCCGTGTCGGTCAGCTCGGAAAGGCGAGCGAGCGTCGTGCGTTCGTAATCGCACCGCACACCGAGCGCCTCTTTTTGGGCGATCGTTCCGGCGAGCGCGTCGGCATAGCCGCTCATTGCGGGCAGATAGTCGCGCTTCGCCATATCCAGCATGGTTCGCGCCTCAATGTTCACCGTCTTGGCATACGCTTCGAGCATCACCTCATAGCGAGAGCGAAGCTCGCGTTCGGACAGCACCTTATGTTTTTCAAACAATGCGATATTTTTCGGCGCGAGCAGACACGGGATCGCGTCCGGCGTCGCGCGTAGATTGAGAAGTCCGCGGCGCGCCGCTTCGGCGAGCCATGCGTCGTCGTAGCTATTGCCGTTGAAAATGATCCGTTTATGCTCGCGGACCGTCTGCATGATCAGCGCGTGGAGCGTCGCCTCAAAGTCGCTTGCTTGTTCCAGCTCGTCGGCAAAGGCGCAAAGCGACTCCGCCACCGCCGTATTCAGCACCGTATTGCAGTCGGAGATGGATGCGGAGGAGCCGAGCATACGGTATTCAAACTTATTGCCCGTGAACGCGAACGGCGACGTGCGGTTGCGGTCGGTCGTATCGCGCGGGAATTTCGGCATCGTATGCACGCCGATGCGCATGAGCGTCTGCTCTTTTGCGCTATACGCGGTCTCGGCTTCCAGCGATTCGAGGATCGCGGTCAACTCGTCACCGAGAAACATCGAAATCACGGCGGGCGGTGCTTCGCTGCTGCCGAGTCGGTGATCGTTCGACGCGGACGCGACGGAAACGCGGATTAGGTCCTGATAATCGTCCACCGCGCGGATCACCGCGCAGAGGAAAAGCAAAAACTGTGCGTTTTCATGCGGCGTTTCGCCCGGATTCATCAGATTCACGCCCGTATTTGTCGAAATCGACCAGTTATTGTGCTTGCCGCTCCCGCTGATGCCGGCGAAGGGCTTTTCATGAAGCAGGCAAACCATGCCGTGTTTGCGGGCGAGCTTTTTCATCGTCTCCATCGTGAGCTGATTGTGGTCGGCGGCAATATTCGTCGTCGTGAAGACGGGTGCCAGCTCGTGCTGGGACGGCGCCGCTTCGTTATGTTCGGTTTTCGCATAAACGCCGAGGCGCCAAAGCTCCTCGTCGAGTTCTTTCATAAATGCCGCGACGCGCGGTTTGATCGCGCCGTAATAATGGTCGTCGAGCTCCTGCCCTTTCGGCGGGCGGGCGCCGAACAGCGTGCGTCCGGAAAAAAGCAAGTCGGGGCGCGCGTCAAACGCTTCCTCGTCGATCAGAAAATACTCCTGCTCGGGGCCGACCGTCGTTTTCACGCTCGTGACATCCTCGTTGCCGAAGAGGCGCAAAATGCGCATCTCCTGCCGATTGATCGCCTCCATCG
>CALEJO010000097.1 GCA_937898155.1 uncultured Clostridia bacterium
AGGTTCCGCAGAAGAAAAATGCAGTCACCCTCGCAAGGCGGATGTATTTCGGTCGGCTGATGGATTTTCTCGTGACCGATCTGCTGGAAGGCATCCACGCCGGGCATTCGCCGAAGCAATGTGAGATCTGCCACCGCTACTTTTTGATGAAGGACGGCAGGCATCAGAAGTACTGCGACGGGATCGCTCCGAACGATCCCAAGGGGCGCACCTGCCGAACCGTCGGTTGCCGTATCGCGCGGGAGAAGCGTGAAAACGCCAAAGATCATCCCGCCAAGAAGATCTACAATACCCGTTGCAACACCGTTGACCATCATCTGCGGGACGGCAAAATAGAAAAGCCCTTTGCCGTAAAGGTCAAAGAGCTTGCAAGGGATAAACTCGATCGTGCCATTCAGGACAACGAATATTTTCTGACGCGATACGAGGACGAAATGAAGCAGTCGGCGATTTACGCAGAGGCAAAAGGATTATTGAAATAACAGAAGGAGGTGAACGCCATGTATGAAGACCTGACCGACGCGGAGTATTGGAAGATCGCCGATCGGAAAATTGCCCGTCTGCACCTTTCGGAAGAAGATATGGAAAAGGTCAGAGCGTGGCGTTCCACCTCTGACCGTAACGTGTTGCAATTATGGGAGATCTACGACGACGTTCTGACTTTGCGGATCCGACTGGAAGAGCCGATCAAAGCCCTGCGGGAATATACGTTCCCGCATCCGTCTTACCGTGAACCCGATGACCGCACCATGTTCGCGCTCCGGCAACCGCCGTCGAAACTATCCGATTGGCAGGACTATATCGTTCTTGCAAAAGAGCGGCGGGACGTGTCCTTCTTTCTGCATTTTCTCCATTACTACGAACCGGTTCTGAATACACGGGCGGCAAAATTTGCGGAGCGTTATGATCTGACACCGTATTTTGCCGATCTGAAAATGACGGTCGCCGCGGAACTCTGGAAATCGTTTTTGGTTTACGACGTTTCCTCTGGTGTGCCGTTCCTGACCTTCTGCGCGCGGGACGTCCGTGACGCGATGCACGAGCTTGCCCGCACGGTCGGAAGCGGATTCACCTCCAAAAGTCTGACCGGGTACTACCGTTTGCGGAAGATTGCTTTCCGCTACCAGAATCGCGGGGAGCAGACCACGGAAGCTTTTATCCATGAGATCGCAGAGGATCTGAAACTGACCGAAAAAACGGTCATGCGGTATCTTGAAGAGATCGAAGCGCGAAATCATTTCGTTGTTTTTTACCGCGTGGACGAAGAGGACGACGAAGATTTCACAGGCGAGGACGTGACCGTCGATCACGGACCGATGCCGGATATTCTCGTCCCGCGTCTGCTCGAAGGGGACAAGATCGACAAGGCGCTTTCCGGGCTTTCGAGGCGGGAGCTTGACCTGATCGAAGGGCGGTTCGGCTTCTGTGCGACCTGTTTTCAAAACAAGGAAACGCTCTCCTTTGACGACCTTGCCGACAAGTATCAGTTCACCACAGAGGAGGGCGCGGAAAAAGCCTTTGTGCGCGCGTTTGAGGCGCTTTTGCGGGGACTTGTCGATGAGGACTACTGTCACGCCGTCACACTCGACAAAGCGGGCGACACGCCGAAAAAGCGCGTGATCCGCTATCGGTATCAGCCGGATTTTCTGGGTGACCCCGGGGAGATCGAATTTGATCTGCGGCATCCAGCGCGCAACGCGTTCACCGTGTTGAAACTCGCCGAAATGGACGTGACCGGCGTTTTTGCCGAACAGACGGCAAAGATCGTTGCCAAAATGCAGGCAAAAGAGTTTCAGCTTCTCGAAAACGATACCGCGCCGGAAGTCGCGTGGAAGGTCTATATCAAGCATAAGGCGTTCGGTATTCGGAACGAAAGTATTCCGAACGTCACGCCCGAAAACGCCGTGCCGGATTTCCCGCGAAAAGTGACCTACCGCACTGCTGCTGAGACCGAAACCGAGTGGACGGTTATATATTTCCCGGAGGACGTTCGGGAAAAGAAAAATACCGAGGAATACGGACAACCGATTGCCGGCGGAACGATCATCGGAACCAAGTCGGACAGCGGATGGGATTGGACTATCACCCGCCCAGCTGAACTTGATACCTGCAAGAGCCGGATCTACGCAAACGCCGTGATAGACGATCTCGACAGGCGTTCGGAAAAAGGCGAATCCACGCCGTCCGGTTGCGTGTGGTTCCGAAAAAACAATAAGGACTCCTGAACGAATGTTTTTGTATCGTGTGAGGAGTCTTTTCTCTTTATGTGTGTGGTTTTGACAGAAAAAGTCGTTTTCTTTGTTTTGACGTCAAATAAACTTGACTTATTTACATTTTTGTGTTATTATTGTAAAAGAACATTTAAAGTTTATATAACCGTCAAGGAGGATATACAGTTGTTCAAGTGTGTTTTAGATGATTCAATAAGTTATTTAACTTTAGCCAATAATAC
>CALEJO010000098.1 GCA_937898155.1 uncultured Clostridia bacterium
GCCCATCATACAGCCGACAGCCGTGAGGTTATCATAATCAACGGGGGTGTCGATCAGAGCCGCCGGGATGCAGCCGCCGGAAGGACCGCCTGCCTGCGCCGCTTTGAACTTCTTGCCGTTCGGGATGCCGCCGCCGATCTCATAAATGATCTCGCGGAGCGTCGTGCCCATCGGAATCTCGACAAGGCCGGTGTGGTTGATCTTGCCGCCGAGCGCGAAGACCTTCGTGCCCTTGGACTTTTCGGTGCCCATGGAAGCGAACCATTCGGGACCGTTCAGGATGATCTGTGCGATGTTCGCAAAGGTCTCGACGTTGTTTTCGACGGTCGGGGACTGGTAGAGGCCCTTGACTGCCGGATACGGAGGACGCGGACGCGGCTCACCGCGGTTGCCCTCGATAGAGGTCATCAGAGCCGTCTCTTCGCCGCAGACGAATGCGCCTGCGCCGAGACGGATGTTGATATCAAAATTAAAGTCGGTGCCGAAAATGTTCTTACCGAGCAGGCCGTATTCGCGTGCCTGTTCGATCGCGATTTTCAGACGTTTGACGGCGATCGGATACTCCGCACGGACGTAAATCCAACCTTCGTCAGCGCCGATCGCGTAGCCGGCGATCGCCATGGCTTCGAGAACGGCGTGCGGATCGCCTTCGAGAACGGAACGATCCATGAACGCACCCGGGTCGCCCTCGTCCGCGTTGCAGACGACGTATTTCTTCGGGGCTTTGTTCATCGCGCAGAGAGACCATTTGCGTCCCGTCGGGAACCCGCCGCCGCCTCTGCCGCGCAGACCGGAATCGCTGATGCACTGAATGACCTCTTCGGGAGTCATTTCTTTCAGCGCTTTCGCCAGCGCGAAATAGCCGTTCATGGCGATGTATTCATCAATATTTTCGGGATTGATGACGCCGCAGTTGCGAAGCGCAACACGTTTCTGTTTCTTATAGAAGCCGGTCTCGGAAAGAGAGGTCGCGACTGCCGCTTCCTCGCCCTTCTTATCGCCCGTGTCGTTATACACGAGACGTTCGACGATACGGCCTTTGAGCAAATGCTCCTCGACGATCTCGGGGATGTCATCCACGGTCACTCTGCTGTAAAACGTGCCTTCCGGATAGACGATCATGATCGGGCCGAGTGCGCAGAGACCGAAGCAACCGGTCTGGACGATCTTGATTTCCTCATCCAGTCCCTTCGCTTTCAGCTCTTCCGCGAGTTTTTCGCGAAGCTGACGGCTGCCGGACGACGTGCATCCCGTGCCGCCGCAAATCAAAACATGTGAACGGATCATATGGCTGTCATTCCTCCTCGATTAAATTTTCGATGCACCGATGGTGTATTCGACAACGGGTTTGCCGCCCTTGATGTGCTTTTCCAGCACCTCTTTGGCACGCTCTGCCGTCATTTTGACGTAGGTGATCTTTTCCTTGTCTTTCTCATAGACCTCGACAACGGGCTCATACTGGCAGATGCCGATGCATCCCGTCTGCGTGACGGTGACATGGTCGGAAAGTCCCTCAGCGGAAACTCCTTCCACAAACGCGTTCAGGACAGGACGTGCGCCCGCCGCGATGCCGCAGGTCGCCATGCCGACGACGATACGAATCTCACCGCTGGAGGTGCGAACAGAAACCTTGTCCTGCATTTTGGCCTTGATGGCCATCAACTCCTCGATTGACTTCATAGTGGTGTTCCTTTCTGAAATATATATTTTATTTTTTCTTTTTCAATTTGATTTTGCTTCCGCGTATTGCTCGGAAAGATATTCCCCGATCCACGAGAGCACCTCCGGCTCTGCCAGCGAAACGTCGCCGAGCACCGCTTTCAGCTCCGCCGTATCGACGCCGACTTCGCCGCCCGCCATCGTATGGCGGAAAACGAAATGCGTCTCCGGCGCGCCCTGGATCAGCGTTTTCACCGTCTCCGTCAGATCGCCGAGCGGCAGAAAATCAATGTGATCCTTGCCGAACTTGGCTTCCGTGACGGTGCCGTGGTCTTCTCCGTCCGCTTCCGGCTTCGACGTCACGTGCACATAGCCGCCGGTCATTTCGGCGAGCATCGTCAGAAACGGGATGCCGAATCCCACCTTGCGCGTTTTGCGCGTGGTGAAAAACGGATCGGAAAGCTTTTGCACCTGCTCTTTCGTCATGCCGCATCCGTTATCCCGCACCGTGAAGAAGAGCCATTCGCCCTCCTCTTTGAGCAGAATCTCGATGTCCGTCGCGCCTGCGCGAACGGAATTCATCGTGATGTCCAACACATAAAGCGCAAATTCATCCATTTTGTGTTCCTCCCAGCAGATAGTCGATCAGCCGGTCGCGCACGAGCGAGGAGGAATACGGTTCGTCATCGAGCTCGATGGCGAACGTCGCTTCCGAAATATCTTGCAAATAATGCGCGTCCGAGGAAACCGTGTGTCGAAGCCCGCTCAAAATCGGGTATTGCGCGCGATACGAGTCGTTCGACGCTTCGTCACGCAGTTCATACGCGGACCAGCCGGGCGTCTCCGGGAAGTCGCCAAGCGTGGTGATCAGTCCGTTCGACGGGCGGTCGATGTGCGCGGGATAGCTGACGCCGCCGCGCGCGCGGACCTCGCGAAATGCGTCATCCAGCGTCAGCTCGGACGCGTAAAGAAGCACGTCCGGTTCCTCGCCGATGACCTCGTCGTTTTCGTTCATGATCTGCTGATGCCCAAACAATTCCGGGCGGTTCGGCACGCGCAGACGATGCGACGACACGTAAGCGTCAAAGTCCATCGCCGCTTCCAGCGTGCGGAATAAGCAAACCACGTGGATGTCCTCCGCCGTCGTCAGTTCCATGCCGGCGACGGGAATCAGCCCGCACGCCTTTGCCTGCGCGAAAAACGCGGGGCAATTTTTCGAGGAATTGTGATCTGTCAGCGCGACTATGCCGAGCCCGTTCAAAGCCGCCATGCCCGCGATGTTCGCCGGTGTCATATCGTCGTCACCGCACGGGGACAGGCACGAATGAATGTGCAAATCGCAGAAGTAAGAATTCATGAGTCTTTTTGCCGTGCGCGATCAATGCCGCAGCAAAGCTCGAACACGCTTTTTTCGGAAGAATAGACCGTGATGCCGTTTTCCTGCGCCGCTTCCAGCGCGTCGGGCAGGAGCGAAACGCCCTCCGCCAGAATCACCGCCGCGGCATCCGCGAGGGATGCGACCGCGATCACGTTGCGATTGGTCATGATCGTGATCCACAGGTTGTCCGCCTTCACATGGCTCATCGCGCGGCTGAGCAGATCGCCCGCGTAAATATTCGTAAACGTCCGATCGCCCGATTCCTCGGTGATCGTCGTCAGCGAAAGCGCTTCTTTGAGCTCGGAAAGCTTCATCTTCGGTCTCCTTCTTATGGTTTTTCTTCCGTCGAATCGGGATCGTCGATCGTGGAAACGAGTTCGTCCCATAATTTCTGATCCAGATTCCGTTTTAAGTAGCGATCAAACAGTTTTCGCATCGTCACAGTGCATTCGTCCGGCGTGGACTCACCGCGGACGATGTCCTCGGCAAACGCCATGCACGTCGGCGCGCCGCAGGAGCCGCAGTCGGCGCCCGGAAGCTGGCCGCAGATCGTTTCGATCGCGCCCATCATCCGCATCGCTTCCTGGCGATCGTCGGAAAGACGGCTGGTCGGATTGTATTCCACCGTGTTGCGGCAGAAATATTCGTCCGGGATCCATTGGCTCGCGGGTCGGTTCGGCGAAACCGGCAGATAGCGTTTGAGCGCTTGCAGCTTCGCCTGCGCGATATACGGATTGATGACCGTCATCGCGCCGCCGACACAACCGCCGGAGCAGGCATTCAGTTCGACGAAATCAATCTCCGAAAGATCGGAATTGTCGATCTGTTCCAGCACGCGGATGCAGTTTTCGATGCCGTCCGCCGCCAGATAGCGTTCGTTGAACGTCGCTTTGCTTTCGCCGCCCGTCGTGGACCAGCCGATGCCGACAAGACCGGCTTCGGTGGATTCGATCGGCTCGTCCTGGCGCTTTTTCATCACGTCGAGCAAGGCAAAATACACGTCGCGCACCGAAACCACGGCGCTGACGCAATTTCGCTCGCCCGCAAAGTTGTTTTTCACATAACTGACCTTTGCGGGGCAAGGCGAGATGAAAATGATGCCGATCTCCTCGTCGGAAAACTCGGGATGCTCCTCCTTTGCCTTGTTCCGTGCCAGATACGCCGCGATATCCATCGGCGGCAGGATCGGCATGACGTTTTCGCAGAGGAACGGATAGTTCATCGAGATCATCCGCGAGATCGTCGGGCAGGCAGAACTGATCACCGGCTTTTTCACGTCTTCGCGCTTGATATAAAGCCGCGTATACGCCGAAACCAGCTCGGCGGCACACGCCACCTCAAAGACGTCGTCGAATCCGAGGTCCTTGAGTCCGCGGATCACGCGGCCGATGTTGTTCAGATTCTCAAACTGTCCGTAAAGCGACGGCGCGGGCAACGCGACGGTATACCGATAGCGTTTGAGCACGGTGTCGAGATCGTCCGATTTCGCTTTTTTTGCCTTATAGGGGCAAACCAGGATACATTCTCCGCAGTCGATGCATTTTTCGGGGTAGATCACCGCCCGCCCGTTCCGGATGCGGATCGCCTCCGTCGGACAGCGTTTGAGACACGTGGTGCAACCCTTGCATTTTTCGACTTCCAGAGCAACGGAATGCTTATACACGGTAGCCATGATTCCCTCAACTGTTCTCGGTGTTCGGTCAGAGCAGGATTTTCATCGTGACGGTGGTTCCCACGCCGACCTCGGTTTCGATTTTCATTTCGTCGGAGTATTTCTTCATATTCGGAAGTCCCATGCCCGCACCGAAGCCGAGCATCCGGATCTCCTCGTGCGCGGTGGAATAGCCCTCCTGCATCGCGAGCTCAACGTTCGGGATGCCGGGGCCGTGATCGGAAAGCACGATGCCGATCTCGCTGTCGCCGATGTCGATGTCCGCTTCGCCGCCGTGTGCGTGGATGACCATATTGATCTCTCCCTCATACATTGCGATCGAAACCTTGCGGATCACCTCCGGCGGATAGCCGAGCTGGCGGAGCTTCTTCTTCACGACGACGGACGCTTCCCCCGCGGAAGTAAAGTTTTCTCCGTCCACATCAAAGTGGAGATGAACGGGATCAGACATCGGAATCCGTCCTGCCGAGTCCGGCGTGATACAGGATTCCCGACGCCTCAAAGGCGCGGAGCGCGGTATGCATCACGACGATGCCGCACCCCTCGGCGAGCGAAATGATTTCTTCCGTCGGCATTTTATTGCGGACGAAGATCACGCAGATCATATCCATCATATTCGCCGTGCGAATGACCTGCGCGTTAAGCAGCCCGGTCAAAAGCACACCCTGATCCTTCACATATGCGAGCACGTCGCTCATCATATCGCTGCAACAGGCGGAGGACACTTCCCCGTCCAGAAGCTCCTCGCCGCACAGCACGTCGGCGTGCAAGAGTTCTTTGATCTCTTTGATTTTCATAAATCAGTTGTATTTTGCGAGAATGGTATCGACGTCAGCGGGGACCAGACGGCCGTAAACCTCTTCGTTGACCATCATGACCGGTGCCAGACCGCACGCGCCAACGCAACGGCAGGCGGAAAGAGAAAACTTGCCGTCCGGCGTGCATTCGTCGGTGCCGATGCCGAGTTTCTCGGTCAGGCGATCCATGACAAGTCCGGAGCCCTTGACGTAGCAAGCGGTGCCGAGGCACAGAGAGATGTTATATTTTCCTTTCGGAGAAAGCGCGAACTGCGCGTAGAACGTCGCAACGCCGAAGATTTTCTCGAGCGGAACATCCATTCCTTCCGCGATCATCGTCTGCACTTCCACGGGGAGATATCCGTAGATATCCTGCGCTTCCTGCATCACAGCCATCACGCTGCTCTTGTCGTCTTTGTGTTTTGCGATCACTTCGTCGAGCTGTTTTTTCTGCTCGGCGGTTCCCTGAAACGGGATTTTACTGATTTTCTTTTGCACGTATCATAACCTCCATCCGTTTTTTACAAGTCTTTCTGTCAACTTCTCATGCGCGCATACTGCGCGTCATATAAAGTCAATTTATTATAACACACCTATATTCATTATTCAAGACTTTTTTCGAGAAAAAGAGCGGTTTTTCCGAAAACTTTCGGCAAAAAACGCAGTCTTTTCCTGCAAAAAAGGTTGACTTCCGTTTCCGTCTTTGATACAATAACGATACTATGTTTTTGGGGAGGAAATTATGCTGACCGTCATCCCGATCCAGGAAAAAGAAGAACAGGCGCGAATCTGCGCCGCCTGCGGCGTTCCGTTCCGCGCGGACGCGTTCGGCTATCAGGCGCTCGAAGGCGACGCCCTGCACGCCGTCGCGCAGTTCGATATCTTCGGCAAAAACGCCGTGATCTACGGCATGAGCCAGCTTGTCGGCGCCGCCGACGACCTCGAAGCGATGTTTATTCTCGGACGCGGCGTGCTGAATTTTCTCGACCTTTGTGCGGTCGAGACCGCGACCTACGAAACGCAGACCGAGCACGACGAAAAGCTCGCGCGCATCTGCGGATTCCGCAAAGGCGAGGACGGCGTTTACCGCATCACGCTGACGGGACTTTTCCACGAGCCGTGCCAGCACGGGCAGGCGTATCCCGACACGAAACAATCATGAAAAAAAGAGCTTGCCGCGGCAAGCTCTTTTATGTTTTGATCCGTTTCAGGATTTCCGAGAGAAGCGCGCCGTTCAGCGCGCCCGTCAGCACGCCTGCGAGGAGCAAAACCGGCAAATAATACAGCAGTGCCGCCGCGTCCGTCAAAAGCGACGCGACTGCGAGCTGGGCGAGATTATGGCACACGCCGCCCGCCACGCTGACGCCGACCGTGCCAAAGAGGCGCGTTTTCCGGAGAAGCCACATGACGCAAAGACTGAGCGCCGCGCCCGCGGCGCTGAACAGAAATCCCGTGAAATTGCCGAAGATCAGCCACGCGAGCAATACGCGCGTCAGCGATACGAGAGCCGCCTCGGACACGCCGAGCAGGCAGAGCGCCGCCATCACGGCGAGATTGGCAAGTCCGAGCTTCACGCCGGGGATGCCGACGAGCGCTTCAAACGGGATCAGAAATTCGAGATAGGAAAGCCCGAACGCGATCGCGGTCAAAAGACCGAGCATCGCGATTTTTTTATTTTTGCTCATCCCGCACCTCCGCTGAGGAAATCCGGCTCGTCCGACGAGCGCACCTTCACCGTCACACCGTTCGGCAGGCAGACGATCATTTCGCCGCCGCGAAAGATCGCCGGATGATGCACACAGATTTGATTTTTGCAGGTGGCGCTTGTCATTTCCGCTTTTCCGTCCGCGATCGTCAGCGTGCAGACGCCGTCGATGTCAAGGACGGCATCTTCCGCGAGCGGATAGGTGCCGACGAGTTCCCCGCGCACGCGCACCTCGACCGTTTCGCCCGCCGGGCGAAGCCGAGGCAAAAGGAGCAGGAGCGCCGCGGCGACCGCCGCGAGCGCGACGATCAGCACAAGATCATGCTTTTTTTCAGGTTTCATACGCGCCGAAGCCCTCCGTTCTTTCCTGCGTTCCGTCGGGCAAAACCCAAAGCGCCTCCGCACCATAGGTTTCGCAGAGCGCCGCGCCCGCTTCCCGCGTCATGCAGAATAGCGCTGTGGAAAGCGCGTCCGCCACGGCGGAATCGGAGGCGATCACCGTCACGGCGCGATAGCGCCGCGCAGGCATCCCCGTATCGGGGTCGATGATGTGCGCATAACGCACGCCGTCCACCTCGAAATAGCGTTGATAGTCCCCGCTCGTCACGACCGACACGTCGCACACGGAAAGCGTCGTCAGAATCCCGCCGTCGGGATTCTGAATTCCGATTTTCCATGCTCCGTCCGGCTTTTTGCCGCGCACGACGAGATTGCCGCCGAGATTCAGAACAAAGTCCGAAAGCCCGAACGATTCCGCCACGCGCGCCGCCGCCTCCGCGGCGTAGCCCTTGGCGATCGCCCCGAAGTCGAGCCGCGTTTCGGCGTCGGTGATGCGGATTTTGTTCCCCTCCGCGACGACGGAGCCGATTTCCGTATGCTTTGCCGCCTCTATGAGCGCCGCCTCCGTCGGGATGCGGTCGCCCGCTTCGCGGCATTCGTGCCACAGCGAAAGCACACTGCCGAGCGCGACGTTCAGCTTCCCGTCCGTCGTCTCGGCAAACGCCGTTCCGAGCGCGACAAGCGCGAGCAAATCTGCCTCCGCCTCGACGGCGTCCCCTCCCGCGGCATCGTTGAGCGTTTTGGCGTTGACGATGCCCTCGTAGGTTTCATAAATATCAAAAAGTCGGTGAAGACGCAAAAGCTCCCCATGCACCGCGTCCGAAATGGCGTCGAACGTCGCCGCCGAATCGCAATACGCGGTAAATTCGGAGACGGTGTCAAACACGTCCATATAGGTGATGGAATAGCGCTTAGGCGCGCCGCACGACGAAAGCATCGTCACGCAGAGCGCCAAAACGAGCGCCAAAGAGAGCTTTTTCATCTTCGCCGACCTCTCAGGTTTTCTTGGTTCAGAATCGTTTGATAATGATTTTCGACGGACATTTCTCCGCGCATTTGCCGCATTCGATGCACTTGCTGTGGTCGATCGACGCGACGTTATTGACGACGGAGATCGCGCCCGTTTCGCAGACACGCACGCAAAGTCCGCATCCGAGACACCCGTCTGCACACGCGCCGCGCACGTCCCTGCCCTTGTTCTGCGAGGAGCAACGGACGACGTATTTCGCGCTGTCGGGGATGATGTCGATCAGATGGTTCGGGCACGCCAGCACGCACTTGCCGCACGCGTGGCATTTCGTTTTGTCCACGACCGCGAGCCCGTCCACGATGCGGATCGCGTCGAACGGGCAGACCTTGGCACACGTGCCGAAGCCGCAACAGCCGTAAGCGCATTTTTTCGAGCCGTGGCCCGGCGCGAGATACGCAGTCGTGCAGACCGACACATCGCGATAGTTATAGTTCGGCGTCGTCTTCTGGCAGGTGCCGGAGCAACGCACGAACGCGACCATTTTTTCCGCAGGTGTCACGTTCATGCCCATGATCTCGCCGATCTTCGCGGTGTCGGACGACGGGCAAAGCCCTGCCTCCGCCTCCCCCGCGACGATGGCGTGCGCATAGGCGTCACAGCCCGCATAGCCGCATCCGCCGCAGTTCGAGCCCGCGAGACAGTCGCGCACGAGCGCCTCGCGCGGGTCGCTCTCGACCTTGAATTTTTCCGCCACGACGCCGAGCAGAACGCCGACGATGACGCTGAGTCCGACGGCAATGCCGACCGCAATCAAAATAGAAGTCCACATGGCGCGCCTCCTAAATCAGTCCCGCGAATCCGCAGAACGCGATCGCCATCAGCCCTGCGGTGACAAGCACGATCGGCATCCCGCGGAAGGATTCGGGGATGTGGTTATGTTCGATGCGCTCGCGGATGCCCGCCATCAGCACGATGGAGAGTAAGAAGCCGAGCGCCGTTCCGACGGAATACGTCATGGTTTCGAGGAAAGAATACCCCTGCTGGGCGCTGTCGATCGCCACGCCGAGCACCGCGCAGTTCGTGGTGATCAGCGGCAGATAGACGCCGAGCGCCTTATAAAGCGACGGGATCTTCTTTTTGAGAATGACCTCGACGGTCTGCACGAGCGCCGCGATGATCAGAATGAAGACGATCGTGCGCAGATAATCCAACCCAAGCGTCAAAAGAATGAATTTGTTGATTACGAATGTGATCGCCGAGGAAAGCGAGATGACCGCGACGACCGCCGTGCCCATACCGACCGCTGTGGACGTCTTTTTCGACACGCCGAGGAACGGGCAAAGACCGAGGAAGCGGCTCAGCACGACGTTATTGACGAGCGCCGCCGAGAGAAGCGTCAAAAGAAATTTGGAAAAGGTCATTGTTCGGTTTCCTCCTTTCCGCCGAGATGGCAGGACGCGTCATGGCACGTCGCGCAGTTGCCCGAGCAGAACGTCTCCGTTTTGTTCGTCGCGCTCGGCGCTTTGAGTTTGTTTTGCAGAGCCGTCAAGCAAGCCAGCACGAAGAACGCGCCGGGCGCCATGACGAGAATGGAGATCGGCTCATACGCGGCGGGCATGATCCGGAGTCCGAAAATCGTGCCGCTACCGAACAACTCGCGGAGCGCACCGATGATCGTCAGCGCCGCCGTGAAGCCGAGTCCCATGCCGAGTCCGTCAAAAAACGACGGCAGGGGCGGATTTTTGGAAGCGTAGCTCTCGGCTCTGCCGAGGATGATGCAGTTGACGACGATCAGCGGAATATAAAGTCCGAGCGCCGCGTAAAGCGAACGGACATATGCCTGCATCAAGAGGTCGATGATCGTGACAAACGATGCCACGACGACGATATACGCCGGCATCCGCACGCGATCGGGAATGAATTTGCGCAAGAGCGAAATCATCAGATTGGACATCATCAGAACGGCGCAGGTGGAAAGTCCCATGCCGAGTCCGTTGACCGCCGCCGTCGTGACGGCGAGCGTCGGGCACATGCCGAGCATCAGCACGAACGTCGGGTTTTCTTTGATGAGCCCGTTATACAGGCGCTCTATGATCGTTTTCATGTCACTCCCCCTTTCCGCCGTAGCCGAATTGCTCGCGCGCAAACGCGAGCGCGCCGTTCACCGCACCGGTGACGGCTCTCGTCGTTTTGGTTGCAGACGAGATCGCGTCGATTTCATCGGGTGCTGTCTTGCCGGACTTCGTCCAGCGGACTTCGCTTGCCTGGATGCCGGCAAACTGTGAGACCCATTCTTCGTTCTGACATTCCGCGCCGAGTCCGACCGTTTCGCTCATCGACGTCACCTTGACGCCGGAGATCGTGCCATCCGGCAAAATGCCGATCGACAGGACGATCTCGCCGCCGTAGCCCTTGTTGGCCGCGGAAACAACGTAGCCCTTGCCGCCCTGATCCTTGTAGATGCCGGTGACGCCCATGGCGGAGAGCTCATCGCCGTCGGCGTTTTTCGCCACGTTCGCTTCGAGGATCGCCGTGCCCTCGACGGGAGACGCCCAAGAGGAGCAGATGGCTTCATCAACCGACTCAAACGTTTCCGCGCCGGCAAGCACCGCGCGATACGAGTCGATCTTTTCCTGCTCCTTCGCCGCTTGGATCGGCTCCTTCGTCACTTCATACGCCACGGCGAGAAGCAACACCGCGACAAACGTGATGAGCACCAGAGCAAGCGCTTCTTTGATGATTTTTTTATTCATGTTTCCGCTCCTTTCTGACGCCGAGCGGACGGGGATAGGTGATCTTTTCGATCACGGGCGTCAAGAGGTTCGCCACGAGGATCGCATAGGACATTCCCTCGCCGGAACCGCCGAAGCACCGCAAAATCGCCGTCAAAAAGCCGACGCACACGCCGAAGAGGACTTGCCCCCAGAACGTGACGGGCGTCGTCGCGTAATCGGACGCCATGAAGACCGCGCCGACGAGCAGGCCGCCACCCATTGCGTGCACCGCGAGATAATGGAGCGTGACCTCGCCGCCCGAGAGCCACGTGAAGAGCGCCACAAACGCCACCGTGGAAAGAATGACCGTCGCCGGTGCGCGCGGGCTGATGACACGGCGCGCGAACAAATAAAGTGCGCCGATCAGAATGGCGATCGCCGACGTTTCGCCGATCGCGCCGGAGTGCGTGCCGACCAGCATATCCAAGAGATCGACCGCTTCGGCGCCCTCGGTTTCGAGCACCTGCATCGGCGTCGCGCTCGACACGCCGTCCAGCACGGGATACTGCGTCATAATCTTCGAGAACGAAATCAGCAAAAAGCATCGTGCCGCGAGCGCGGGGTTCATGAAGTTCTGTCCGATGCCGCCGAAGAGCATCTTGACGATCAGGATCGCGAATACGCCGCCGATCAGCGGGATCCACCACGGCGCCGTCGAATAGAGGTTCGCCGCGAGGATCAGTCCCGTCACGACGGCGCTCAGATCGCCGATCGTCACGGGCAAGTGCATGAGTTTTTCATAGGCAAATTCCGTCGCCACACACGCGGCGACGCTGACGAGAATGATCATCAGCGCGCGAAGACCGAAGTTATATACGCCCATCGCGAGCGTCGGCAAAAGCGCGATGCACACGTCGAGCATGATGCGCGCCGTCGATTCGTGCGAGCGGATATGCGGAGAGATGGATACGTTCAAAAGCTTCATTTCTTTGCCGCTCCTTTCTTCTTCTCCGCCAGAATATGATTCTTGGCTGTCGTAATAGAGGGGGAAAGCCGCCGCTTGGCGGGACATACGTAAGTGCAGCAGCCGCAACCGATACATTCGAGTCCGTGCATCTTCTCGAACTCCTCGTAATCGTTCGCGTCGGCGGCGTTTTTCAGTTTGATCGGCATCAGCCGTTCGGGGCAGGCGGTCAGGCATTTGCCGCAACGGATACATTCGAGCGGCTCATACTGATCGGTGTCGTCATGCAACACCGCGAGAATACAGGACGTCGTTTTCGTCACGGGGACGTTCAGATCGTAGATCGCCGCGCCCATCATCGGCCCGCCGAGGATCACCTTTTCGGGATCGCTCGTGAAGCCGCCCGCCGCGTCGACAAGCTCCTTGACGCTCATGCCGAGCGGCACGTCGAAGTTGGACGGATGCGCGATCGCGTCGCCCGTCACCGTGACGAGACGGCGCGTCAGCGGCTTCGTTTCGCAAACCGCGTCCGCGATCGCCGCGAGCGTCTCAAAGTTCACAACGACGCATCCGGCATCGGCGGGCAACTTGGACGAGCCCATCCGTCAGTCAGCACACGGATCATCGCGCGTTCCCCGCCCTGCGGATATTTCTTTTTCAGCGGCACCACGGAGATGCGCTCGCATCCCTCTGCCGCGCGTCTGACGGCGGCGATGCCCTCCGGTTTATTCGTCTCAATGCCGAAAAGACCGATCGCTTCGGGGAAAACGCGGAGCAAAATCTTCATGCCCTGCACCGCCTTTTCGGGCGCTTCGACCATCATGCGGTAGTCGCACGTGATGTAGGGCTCACATTCGGCGCCGTTGCAGATTACGCGGTCGATCTTGACGCCCTCCTTGACCGAGAGCTTGACGCGCGTCGGAAAGCCCGCGCCGCCCATGCCGACAATGCCCGCCTCGCCGACCGCGGCAAGGATTTCGTCTTTCGTCATCGTTTCGTAGTCGCGCGGCGTGCCATAGCCCTCGGCGGTTTCGTAAGCGCCGTCGTTTTCGACGACGATCGCCATGACGGTATCCCCGCTCGCCCGAAGCGCGGGCGCGATCTTTTTGACCGTGCCGGAGACCGAAGCGGCGATCGGTGCGGAGACGAAGCTGCCCGCCTCGGCGATCTTCTGCCCGACCAGCACGCGCGCGCCGACCTCGACGACGGGCGTCGCCGGTGCGCCGATGTGCTGAGACATCAGATATGTGACCTCGGCACCCGCTTCGAGCGGTGTGATCGCGGCATCGCGCGAAAGGTCTTTGTGATCCTTCGGATGCACGCCGCCGCGGAAAGTTTTCGCAAACATTTTGGAATCCTCCTCCATGTGAATTTGCGTGAAATGCTACGCAGAAACATAGTTATAGTTATTTTAACATATGTATACAAACGATGCAAGGGCTTTTGGCAAATTTTTTGGGGATTTTGTCGCAAACACGCTTTATCGGACAAAAAAGTCCCGCGCCGAAGCGCGGGACATCCGTTCTGTTTTATTTCATCGGCACTTCTTCAAAGCCAAACAGGTCGTAGCCCTTTTCCCGGAGCAGGCGCTCCGCCCGCGTGCGCGGGACATGGAATGTGAAAAATCCGGTTTCCCTGTCGGCATTCGAGAGGTTATACTCTTCGATCACACGGCGGGCGCGCACCATGGCATCGTAGCCCTCTGGCGTCGTGACATCCGCTTCCTCATAAAGCCGCACGAGCGCCGGTATGCCCGCGTCGCCCATTTTCCAAAGCTCTCCCGTATCGACCGATTCGAGCCGCCCATCGAGGAACGCATCGACGTTGTAATTCGCCACCATCGCGTTCGGATTGCCGTAGCACAGCGCGCCGAAGAGGAGCGCAAAGCAGACAAGCATCGTCGCCATCCAGCGGAAGCCGCCCCAGAACTGCTTGACGATCACCAAAAGAAAACCGATCGTCAGAAGCGCCATGAACCACGCCGCGTGCAGACGCGTGACCGTCAGTCCGTAAGCACCGATATAGAGGACGAGTTTTGCGATCGCCGTCGCGATCAAAACGAGTGTGAAGACCGAGGTCAACACCGAGAAGCATTTGAGCAGGATCTTTTCCGTCTTCCCCTTTTGTTTGACAAAAAGGCAGATCACAGCAAGCAAAATCGCGTTGATTGCCGCCACGACGCACAGGTTTTCAAAGCCGTCCACCGCGTATTCGGAATAGGTGAAGCCGTCGGGAAGCACGCCCGTGAACGCGGAGAGATACGCATCTTTCTGCGAAACGAAAAACAGCACGTAAACGGCGAGGATCGGCGTCAGCGCGGCGTAAACGAGCGCCGGCGGAAAGACGCGGATGCCCTCCCGCAGACGGGCGGCATGTGCCTCGTTATTCTCCGCGTCACCGCCGCGGACACGCGCCGTCACGAACGCGGAAAAGGCGTAGATCGCGAGCAGAACCCCAAAGAAGACCGAGAAGAACTGCTTCCAGAATTCCTCCGCGTCGAGCTGAAGGACCTTGTCGATCAGATTGGAGAATCCCTCGTCGTAAGAGAGAAGCGCGACGATCAAAAGCGTCGGAACGATCGCGAGGCAAAGCCCCACCAGAATCCAAAGCGCCGTGAGCAGCGCGCGCTTCCACGTTTTCCCACCGCGATTCGGAAGGAGCGCGTGGATATGCGCGTCGAGCGAGCAGAACGGCGAAATGAACACCGCCCGGAGCGCGTCAAAGAAGAAATAATCGCCGAAGCGGCGGGACGAAGTCGCGCCGCCCGCCATGCCGAGATAGAGCATGAACGAAACGAGCTCACCGAAATACATCCATCGCACCGCGGTCGTGTCCGACGTCCAAAGGAGCGACGGCAGAAACGCGATCGCCACCGCCGCGAAAAGGAGCGCCGAGGAGCGCGGGCGAAGTCCGACGGCGAACGTCCACGCGAGGTGGAGTCCCCACAGGATCGCGAGGAAAATCATGGCACCGAGTCGCTTTTCCGCGACGGGAAGCACGCGGCAGAACGAATAGCCGAGCGCGAGCGACAGCCATGCCATCAGGTAATCAAAACGTTTGAATACATATTTTTTCGTCGATTGTTCGGGTGTCATAGTTCCTCCTCCCCGTCGGGTGTGAATGCGAGAATGTCCGACGGCTGACAATCCAGTGCGCGGCAGATCGCGTCCAGCGTGGAAAAGCGGATCGCCTTTGCGCGGTTATTTTTCAGAATGGAAAGGTTGGCGAGCGTCACGCCCACGCGCGAAGAAAGCTCGCCGAGCGTCATTTTTCGCTTCGCCATCATCACGTCAAGGTTGATTTGGATCATCGTGCTCACCTCAGATCGTAAAGTCGTTTTCCGACTTGATGGCGGTCGCTTCCTCGATCACGTTTTTCACGACGAAGAGGCAAATGCCCGCAAACGCCGCCACGAACGCGACCACGAACGAAAGAAGAAACCATTTGCCGATCGCGGCAAACAGCACCCCTGCCGCGAGACAGCAAAATGCGATGCCGCGAAGAAGCCGGACGCTTTTTGCGGAAAAGACGCTTCCCCGCCGCACGGTGTGAAGCAAGCAAAGCAAAAGCACGTCTGCAAGCGCACCGCACGAAAGAAGCAGATACGCCACTACCAAAACAAACGTCCGCGCCGCGTCCGTCACCGTCCGATCGTCGATCGAATCGCTGATGTCGATCAGCTTCCCCGCAAGCCACGGCATCATCACCGCGCCACACACGATGCCCGCCAGAAAGAGCGCCGCCAGCACGATCGATACCGTCACCGAGGCGTTTTTTGAAATGAGAAACATAGAATCCCCGCTTTCCGAAATGGATTGTTCTATCGCCAGTATAGCACATGGTTTCCCGTTTGTCAATACTTTTTTGTTGAAAAACGATAAATTTTTATCGAATCGCAATTCCATGGGATTCGCAGCGAGATTTTTCGCGCGCTCATACGACAAAAGAGAAAAAGACTTGACAAATTCAGGTCCGTCTTTTATTATATAATAGAAAATTGAGTTGGGAGATTTATTCTTATGAAAAAACTTGCTCTGCTGATCGCCGTTCTGCTTGCGCTCTCGCTTCTTTGCGCGTGCGGCGCGCCTGCCGAATCGACAACAGCTTCCACATCGACCGAAGAAATCGAAAACACGAAACGGTTGCCGGATCCGCACATAGAGAGGCCGCCTGTGGACCCGCGCTTCGCATTTACCGTTGAAAAAACGCCGGAGAACAAAGTCGAGGACGATCACCTCTCCGCATTCACCATCGTCGGCATTGAGAGAGACTGCTTCTATGGTGAAAATTCCGCGGGAAGCGGCACGTTGCTCGTCCGTTTTCTCGATCCGGATCACGTGCTGAATCAATCGGAAGAATTCTGCATCGGCGACATCGTTCTCACGATGCAAACCGATTTTTATATCAGCGGCGCATTCGGGGAAGCCACGCTTCTTTCCGTGACGCCTATGCCCGTTGTCACGCCCGATATCGGTGCGATCGCTTATAAGCCCGTCATCTATCTCTATCCGGAAACGGAAACCGAAGTGCGTGTTTCTCTGACACTCGACGGCAAACTGACCTGCACCTATCCCGCCTATGAAGACGGCTGGGACGTGGTCGCGTCGCCCGACGGCACGCTGACCGACCGCGGCGGGCAGACCTATCGCTACCTCTACTGGGAGGGCGAAACAAGCGCCGTATATGACTTTTCCGAGGGCTTCTGCGTCGCGGGACGCGACACGGCGGCGTTCCTCGAAACCGCGCTCGATGCGCTCGGGCTGACGCGCGCCGAGGCGAACGAATTCATCGTCTTCTGGCTCCCGCTCATGCAGGAGAATCCCTATAATCTCATTTCGTTCCAGACCGACGCCTATACCGAAAGCGCCGTGCTCTCCGTCGAGCCCGCGCCCGATACCCTGCTCCGCGTCTTCATGGCGTGGAAGCCGCTCGGCGAAGCAGTAGAGATCGCGCCGCAGACGCTCACGGCGCCCGCGCGCGAGGGCTTCACCGTCGTCGAATGGGGCGGCTCGATCGTGAAATAAGATCGCATAAAAGAACGGCTCACCGTGCGGTGAGCCGTTCTTTATTTTGTTTTGCCGTCTCGCTTGTCGGCAAGCGCGTTATATTCGCGGATCAGCTCGATCTCATGCGGATCGTAGGGGCGCAGATTCGGACGGAACAGATCATGTTGCCATTTCGTGAAATCGAGGTCGGGGTGTGTGCCGTTTTCATATTGCACCCAAAGCGAATCCCACGGCTCGTGCGTCTGCGTTTTGCCGACAACGAATCCCCAGCACCAGCACGCGATGCGTTCGAGATAGAAAAGCGGATAGACATCGCGCACATCATTATGGTTGATGCGGTTGAGCCACTCGGTCATGAGGATCGGACGACCGCACGCTTGGAGCTTTTCGAGTTGCGGCACGAGATAGCGATAGGGCGTATAGCTATGGAAACTGATCACGTCCGAAAGCGCGAGCGCCGCGCGATCCCATTCGGTTCTCGGTTGACCATCCTCCGTCAGTCCGCGCCAGACGTCTGCCGCGAGCGGTTGCGACGGATCGCACGCGCGCACCGTCTCGAACAAAAGCTCGATCAACGGGACCGAACGCGCACCGATCATAATACCCGGCTCGTTATAGACGTTCCAGCAGATCACGCGCGGATCGTGCGCGTAGGTCGTGACGATCTCCCGCACCATTTCGAGATACTTCTCGCGCCAGCCGTCCTTTTCGAGCGCGTGGAACGGCGTTTTCGCCGCCTCCTCCGGGGAAAGCGGCAAGCGCCCTTGATGATATCCGAGCGCATAGCTTTGCTCGCCGAGCGGCTTCGGCGTATAGTCGTCGCCGCGGCACGGCTGCGCTTCGTTCGCAAGCGTGAGCATCACGAACTGTCCGTGCTTTGCTGCGAGCGCGATATACGCTTCGAGATTCGCCATGAACGCGTCGTGCTCCTGCACCCACACGTCAAATTCGACGAGCAGACGCACCGTATTGAAGCCGATTTCCGCGGCAAGCCCCATCTCGCGATCGGTGGTCGCGAGATGCGCCGCCGCGCCGTAGGGCTGCCACATATCGATGCGATTCGCACAGTCGCTCCCGATAAAATTGCACCCGCGCAGCCACGGATAGCTTTCATACCACGCCCACGCTTGTTCGCTTGTCCAACGTTCTTTCATAAATACCCTCTCATTCTTTCGGCTCTGCCGGATTGACGTATGCCGTCCAATAGGTCGTGTAAATCACCTTGCCCGGCACGGCGCCGGACGGCTTTTTGACGTTGCGCACCTCGGTATAATCCACCGCGACGTTCTCGCCGTCGCGGAGCGAGGAATAGTATGCCGCCGCCTGCGCCGCTTCGGTGAAGTCCGACGCGACGGGGTCCTCGCCCGGTTCACAGACAAGGATCACGTGCGAGCCGTGTCCGCCTTTGACGTGAAACCACCAGTCCGACTTTTTCGCGAGCTTCGTCGTCAGATAATCGTTTTGCAGATTGTTGCGCCCGACGTAATAGTCCCTGCCGCTCGCGGTTTTGTGGCGATGCACGGAAACGGGCTTTTGCTTTTGCTTCGGCGCGTTCGGACGGCGCGGACTGAATCCCGAAAGCGCAAGCTCCTCGCGGATACCCGCGATATCGTCCTCGGTCTCGGCGCGAAGCATCGCTTCCTCGACGGAATCGAGATAGCGGAGCGCCTCCTCCGCCTGCGCGATCTGCTCCGTGAGGATTTGCCGCGCGGTTTTCAGTTTGGCGTATTTTTTATAGTAGCGCGCCGCGTTTTGCGCGGGCGTGAGCTTGCCGTCAAGCGGAATTTTCACTTTTTCGAGCGACTCGCTGTAATAGTTGACGACCTCGCAAACGTCTGCTTTTTTCGAAAGCGCGTAAGCGGACGCGGTGATCAGATCTCCCCACAGGCGATAGGTATCCATCTCGTCGCACGCGGCAAGCTCCGCCTGCTGTTGCGGGATCTTTTTGGCGAGCTTATGACGGGCGGCACCGATCAGCGTTTCGATGTCGTGACAGCGCGAGCGCATCGCCGCGGCACGCTCCCGCGCACCGTAATAGGCGTCGAAGAGCGCCGAAAAGCTCGGATACGTTGTCACAACCGCGGCGCTTCCGTATTGTCCGGCATCGAAAAAGCAAAATTCAAACGGCTCCTCGCCTTTCGCACCCGGGTGGGAAAGCATCGTCGGCACAAAGCGCCCCGCGGCGATCCCGTCACGGAACACTTCGAGAGCGTGATAAAGCACGTCCGTGCGCGGAATATCGCCAAGCGCCGTGCCGAGCACGCCCGCGCGAAACGCGATCTCCCGCGCCGCCAGCGGCGAGAGCCCGAGATACGAATCGAGCAGAAATTTTTCCGCCGCTTTTTCCTGCGGAAACGCCGTCACGCGCGAAAGAAACGCAGGCGCCGTCTCCTCCATCGGATTCACCTTATCCTGCGACGGTGGAAGCTCATAGGTCATGCCGCCGAGCACCTGTCGACGCGAGCTGGTCGTGAAATCGACGGGTTTCAGCACGCCGAGCACCTTTTTCGCGCCGTCGCGCTCCTCGACGAAGACGAGATTGCTGTATTTGCCCATGATCTCGACCTCGATATATTTGCGGCACGCAAACCCGAGGTCGTCGAACGCGGAGAGCGCCACCTCGACCACACGCTCGAAGCCGTGCATCGAAAAGCCCTCGATCACGGCGCCCGTCAGATGCTTGCGAAGCTGCATACAGAACATCGGCGGCGTCTTCGGATTTTCCTTGGCGAGCGCCGTCTCGCAGATGCGCGCCGACGACGCCGACGCCGAAAGCAGAAGCTTTCGGCTGCCCGTGCGACTGCGGCAAAGCAGAACGATCTCGTCGGCGGACGGCTGACAGACTTTTTCGATTTTCGATCCGACCATCGTGTCGGACAGCTCGCGGCAAAGCGCCGCCGTCATTCCGGCATCAAACGCCATACTTTCCTCCGAAATCCGTTATCGTAATTCATGTGCCGCGCGATCGACGACCACCGGCGCATCCAACAAAAAGCGAAGCCGCACGACCTCGCATCCCGCACGCGACGCGGCGGGCACGCGCAAAAGCGCTTCCGCTTTTTCCTCTTCCGAAACCGCTTCGCCGCGAAGACACATCGGCAGGCGGCGCGTTTCGCCGAGGAGAAAATCGAGCGCGAGCCGTTCCCGTGCCTCTTCGGCAAGGGCAGGCGCACGATCGCAAACATAGTCATAAAATAGCGCAAACAGGTCTGTCTGCGCCACGGCGGCGAGGTCCTTGCCGCCCGTTTTTTCTGCAATAAAATCAGCAAGCCCCTCGAAAAAAGCGAACGGCGAGCCGCATTTTTTCGCCAGCGCGGGGAGCGCGTAGCGGAATTTTCCGCTGTTGGCGCACCGCTCGACGACCTCCTCGATGCGAAGGAGCCGCGCCACGTCGGGATACGGGAGCGCGTCCGTCGCAAGCACCGCATAGGGCGGCTCCGGCGAATAGACGATGCCGAAGCGCTCCGCGTCGCGCCGCAGCGACGAGCCGCGCAGCAGTTTCAAAAAGCCGAGTTGCAACACGTCGCACCGTCCGTAAACCGCGTCGAACGAGCGCCCGAACGATGCGTAATCTTCATAGGGCAGTCCTGCGATCAGGTCGGCGTGGACGTGCAGATTGCCCGCCTCGGTCAGCCGATCGAGCGCCGCGATCGTTTTGTCCGTATCGAGCGCGCGGCTGATCGCCGCGATCGTTTTCGGATTCGTGCTTTGCACGCCGATTTCGAGACGGAATTTCCCCTTCGGCGCCTGCGCCAGAAGCGCGAACGATTCCTCGTCAAGGAGCGCCGCGGAGACTTCAAAATGATATTCCTTGGTATAGCACGGCGCCATCAGTCCGCGCCAGATCGTTTTCGCCCGCTCGCGGTCGAAATTGAACGTCCGATCCACGAGCTTGACCGTGCGAATGTCGTCGAATTGCTCAAACCGAAGCAAATCGGCGAGCGCCTTCTCCGCCGTCTTGGCGCGCACGCCGTGCGTGACGGAGGAAAGGCAGTAGCCGCACGAAAACGGACATCCGCGCGACGATTCGTAATAAACGAGCCCGTGCGGCTCGCCGCCGATCTCGTCGTAATAGATGCCGCTCTCGGCAAAGCCGGCGAACGGCTCCGCCATGATGATTTGTTTGGTTGCTTCTCCGCGCGAAAGCGCGTCGCACAGCGTGACAAACGCGTCCTCGCCCTCGCCCGCAATGATCGTATCGACAAACGGGTGCGCCGCGAAAAACGTCTCGTCCTCAAACGAGACCTCCGGCCCGCCGAAGACGATCTTCGCCTCGGGGCGGATGCGTTTCAGCTCCGCGGCAAAGCGGAGCATATCGCCGATATTCCAGATATAGGCGGAAAAGCCGTAAACGTCGGCATTTTCCTCATAAAGCGTCCGAAGGACGCCGTCGCGGGCGTCCTTTCGGTTTTTTTCGATGATTACGGCGTCCGTTCCGTGTGCGTGGAGCGATGCGCCGATCGCCCGCACCGCAAGATTCGTATGCGAATACGAGTTGTTCAGAGCGAATAATGCGACTTTCACGCCTGTGCCCCGCCGTCCGGCGTTTCTTCGTCCGACGATTCCGCTTCTGCGGATGCTTCGTCCGGTTCCGCGGGCGCTTCGTCCGGTTCCGCGGGCGCTTCGTCCGGTTTTTCGGCGTCGGCGCTGTCCGCGCAGACGGTCTCCGCCGCTTCGAGGAGCCAGCCGACCGTCGCGTCGCCCTTGTGATAGAAGAAGTGTGTGCCGTCCGCTTCGGCTTTCTTGCGTTTGCCGAGGACCGTGCTCCACACGATCAGCAGCGCGAAGAGCGCAAGCCCGATCAGCGAGAGGATCCCGCCGTAAACGGCGCAATTCGGGCGATAGACAAATTCGATCTCGTGGAAGCCCGCCGTCGAGGGCACCGCCAGAAGCGCGCCCATGATCTTGATCGGTTCGGCTTTTTCGCCGTCGATCTTCACGCGCCAGCCCTCGTCATACGGGATCGACGTGAAGATCAGCTCCTGCCCTTCGGGGAGGTCGATCGTGCCTTTCAGATAATCGTTGCCGTAGTCCTCGACGAACATCGACGCCGTATCGAGCAAATCGAACGCCTCGTTCATTGCCTCGTAGTCGATATAGTAGAAATAATACTTCGAGGCGCGGGAGATATACATATCGCCGCCCGTGAAGCGAAGCTCCACGACGACCTCGTCGCCCTTCGAGAAATTACCGAGGTTCTGGATCACCCACGTTTCGTTGGTGAAATAATCGCTGACTTTATAGTTATTGACGTAAAGTCCGCAGGTCGTGGACATTCCCTGGAACAGCACACCCGGGAAATGCGCGAAGATATCGCCGTCCACCTCCGCCGTCAGACAGAAACGGAAAATGCTCTCCCCGCTCTCGCCGCCGTCGATGAAGAAATAGCTGTTCGTCGCGGATTGCTCTTCCCCGTTTTCGTCGGTGTATTTATGACTATGGCTGAGGAACGACTGCCCGCAGTTGACCGCTTCCGTCGTCGCTTTCAGCCCTTTCAGCACATTCGGCGTATTTTCCGAAACACCGGAGACCATCGCGTTGACGATGCGGTTCTGCCATTCGAGCGGATTATAATACGGCGGATAGAGGATGCCTTCCGTTTCGGCTTCCAGCTTGAACATGTCTTCAAGTGCGGCGTGGGCATATTCTTCGAGGGCTGCCACGAATGGATGATGGACAACTATAACGGCTTTGCTCCTGTTGACGAAACTACCGGGAACAGGACGT
>CALEJO010000099.1 GCA_937898155.1 uncultured Clostridia bacterium
GCTCTTTTCGAGCTTTTCTCGCCGCCGAGAAAAGCGGAAAACGTCTTTATCAACTTTTTCTTTGACGAGCAAAGAAAAAGATTGCAAAAAGAAAGCCCGCGAGCGCCCGCTTTTCTTTTCGCAAAGAAAAGCGACAAAAAATCCCGTGCCTCGGCACGGGATTTTTCGATTCTGTCTTTACGGAGAGACGATGTCGATCTCGCCGAGGCGGTTATAGCCGCAGAGCGTGAAGAGACGCCCGTTTTCGGTGAGATTGACGCGGTTTTCGATTTCGCCGAGCGAGTTTCCGCTTTCCACGTGCACCGTCCAGTCCGCCGGCACGTGAACGGTCACCTGACCGAGCTCGTTTTCGACCGTCAGACGAATGGGACGGGTGAGATCGCCGATGTCGGTGTTCTGAAAATAGACCGTCGTTTCGCCGATCCGATTTTTCACCCAATGGCTCGGGAGATTCGCGTCGAGATACTGCACGGCGGAGGCACAGGTGTTTTTGTGCGCGTTTTCGCGCGCCTCTCCGTCAACGGCGGCACTTTTTTTCAGCGATTTATTCTCGGTGAAAAGAGAAACGGCGGCGGTCAGCACGACCGCGGCGACGATGACAAGCCACAGCTTGACGTCCGCGGCGCCTGCCCAAATGTAATGGGCAATGTCATTGCGGAAGACAACGAAGAGCAACGCGAGCGGCAGAAAGATCGAGAGTTGCTCCTCGGGCGTGTCGCCGCAAAAGATATTTTTGAGCATCCAATAGATCAGAAATGCGCCGGCAATGAGCTTCCACGTGCTGATGTGGCCGAATATAGTGAATTTCGGCAGCAGCGCATAGAAGAGTAGCACGACGGCGATGGCGACGAGGAAAATCCCCCACATTGTTTTTTTGCGTTTCATAAAAAACTCCTTTCACCGCCGAAGCGGCTTGATCATAATGGCGGTCAGAAATTCAGCCGCAGTTCGGCGATCTTATCCCGAAAAGCGCTGTAATACATTCGGGAGACGAACACTTTTTTGTTGCAGTCGGCGAAGAACGCTTCGCCGATGCCGGTCAGATCGCGGCGCAGGGAACGGACGGCGCGAAGATTGAGAATGCACGATTTGGAGACGCGCATGAAAGAGGAGGGCAAATGCGCGGAAAGCGCGGCGAGAGTCTGTTCCGTTTCAAACATCCGCAATTTTGTGTGCGCGGCGGTCTTGCCGCCGTTCGATTCAAAAAAGAGGATTTCACTTAACGGAACGAAAAACTCGCTGTCGCCGAGCCGGAGCGCGAGCTCCTGTTCCGCTTCCGGCAGGACGCCCGTTTCCGCGAGCTGTTGGAGGCGCAGGATTTCCGGTGTCACGGCTTTGCATCGGATGACGATCTCTTCTTCTGCGTCGCCGTCGATTTCGATTCGGACTTTGCGTTTCATGTCTGCCTCCTCTCGCTTGCTCTGCTCCCATTATAGCGGATGCGACGCCGTTTTGTCAAGGCGCGGGCGGTAAGCGGTCGTTTTTCGGGGCTGAGTTGCGGAAAATCGGGCATCAGCGGCATCGGAGCGCCTTTTTTCGCAAAAAAATTAAAAAACGCTTGACAAAACGGGAAAGCCGTGCTATACTAATCGGGCAAATAAAGCAGAACGATCTCCGTTCTCACCTTGCGGTGCTTCGTGCCCGGGTCAATAAGAAGTCCGAAACGTCCGAATTTTCGGGTGAATTTTCGGGATTTTCTGATGCGGAGAGCGATTGGCTTTCTGCATTTTTTATTTCATTTTTTGGGAGGTGCCGCATATCAGCACACAAGAGCATTTGATCAATGAGGAAATCACCGTTCCGCAGGTTCGGCTTGTCGGGGAGGACGGCGCGCAGCTCGGGATCGTTTCGATCGACGAGGCGCAGAATCTTTCCATCGAAAAAGGGCTCGATCTCGTAATGATCGCGCCGAAGGCGACACCGCCGGTATGCCGGATCATGGACTACGGCAAGTTCCGCTTTGAGCAGGAAAAACGCGAAAAAGAAGCCAAGAAGAAACAGCAAATCATCGAAACGAAAGAAATTC
>CALEJO010000100.1 GCA_937898155.1 uncultured Clostridia bacterium
CTTCTTCGGGCTCGACCACTTCTTCGGGCTCGACCGTTTCCTCGGGCTCGACCGTTTCCTCGGGCTCGACCGTTTCCTCGGGCTCGATCGTTTCTTCCGGCACAATCGGCTCTTCCGGCACGATCGCAACGATCGGCTCTGCCGCTTCTTCCGGCGCGGGCTCTTCCGTCACGGGTGCTTTTTTCAATTCCGCAAGCATCGTAAGCGCGCGCAAAATGTTCGGCAGGAACGTCGGATCCGACATATTCTGTGTCGGAAGCGAGACAAGTGCCACCGGCAGGTCGGATTCCGACATATTCCGATAGCAAGGGATCAGCAATTTATGCGCGTCGCCACCGGCGAGCTTCAAAAAACGTTCCCATTCTTTTTTCACGCTCGCGGTAGTAAAAGCTTCCGTCTCCGTGCCGATGATGAGCATCGCTTTCGCCGAAATACTTGCCGCCAGCATCTTCGGTTCGGCATCCGCGCCAACGGTATCCGTCGAGCAATACACGCGCAGACCCTCTGCCGTCAGCTGCTCTCTCAACTCTTGTGCGGCTTCGTATTCCCGCGGATTGCCGCCCCGGGTGAGAAGCACGACATGCACCGGCTCCGCGTTTTTGATCACTGCGATATGATGCCGTTGCACCGCGTCGATCGCTGCGGCATCGGCTTCATACTGCTCCCGCGCACCGTCATCGGCATTTTCAATCGCCAAACGGTAATCCTCCGAGGAAAGTGCGGACTTCGGAAGCGTTTTGCGGCAACAGAGCGTCAGCTTTCCCGCCGCGTCCTGCTCGTAAAGGACACCGTATTTGCAAAGCAGAATGCCGAAATGCGCTTCCGCGTTCTTCGGCTCGCTTTCTAATATCTTTCGATAAACCGCAATGGCTTTCTCAAATTCAGAATCCATGCGCAATAGATTCGCCAGTCGGAAATAATTCTTCGATGCTTCATCCCCCGTGACGGGCAACGTCTGTCTGAGCCCGCATTGATCGCAAATCCCGATCGTTGCGCCCTGCTCCGGCGTCACGTTTTTTCCGCATCGTTTGCACTGGAAAACTGCCATAAATGACCTCCTGTTTTCGTCGTGTATAAAATTCCATATTATACGAATTTATTATATCATAGAGAAAGACAGAAAGCAACCTTTTCTGCAAAAAAATATTCCGATATGAAACACAAAAAAGCGCGGGAAAATTTCCCGCGCTTTCCTTATATAATATATTATTTTCCTTTTTTGACCGCTTGAAGCTCGTTGACGACCGCCGTGAAGAAGCTGTCTTCTTTCAGCGCGGCAGACGCTTCGTCGAAATAGGCGCTGATCGCACCGGATTTCGAGGCATCCGCGATGCCGCGGACGTAATCGCCGGACGCGGCTTCGAGCACTTCCGTGACGCTGACCTTCTCGGAGAAGAATTTCTCTTCGATGATTTCGTTGCAGACGGCGATCACGAGATCGCTTTCTTCGTCCTTGAACGTAGCGGGATCATAGCCGAGCGCCTTGATCTCCTCGCTCAATGCTTCGACGAGCTTGGCAACGTAGCCCTGATACGTGACCGCATTACTCTTGGCGAGCATATAGTCACGGAGCTTGAGACCGACGTATTTTGCCATCTCGTTGGTATAGAAGCCG
>CALEJO010000101.1 GCA_937898155.1 uncultured Clostridia bacterium
ATTGAAAATCTCTCCTGTTCCGAAGTAGCAAAAATACTACAGATCAGCACGGAAATGGTAAAGTACTATTTGTTCCGTGCAAGAAAGATTATCAGAGAGGGTATGAATATGGAAAGACTATACGGAGAAAAGAGCTATCGCCCCAATATTTTTGAGATTGATTTTTGGGGAACAAAAGCAGGAGATGATCGAGAATATCGTGATTTTCAAAGAAGAAAAATTAAAGGAAATATTTTACTCGCGGCATATTACAGTCCGGTAACGATCCAAGAAATCAGTATAGAGCTTGGGGTGGCACTTCCTTATCTTGAGGACGAAATCAAATTGCTCGTTGACCGTCAGTATCTTGTTTGCAACAATGGAAAGTATCTGTCGAACATTCCGATTTTTACGCTTGATTGCACAAAAACGATTGATGGAAAATTGAAAGAACTTACCGAGGAAAGCGCACAAAAGTTTATTGCTGTAGCTGATGAGTTCGATACTCGCTTTGGAAACCGATTTGCAAACGCCAATCTCGCGCATTGGCAAAAGCTTCTCTTGTGCTTGCATTATTCATTGATTGATACCGAGAACGATCTTGAAAAGAATTACGGAGAATTGCCTAAAGACGGACCGTATTCACTTGTAAACGGTGGTGGCGGACACGGTATTATTTGGGGCAGAAGTACCGAGAACGTTGTTGGAGATAAATTGCCAAGAGGTATTCAAGGTATTTACAATGGTTGCCCGGCAAGTGATGGGCGCGGAAGTGTTATTGCCATGAATTTCAGACAAACACTAAATGCACAGCACTTTGAAGGACAAATGACCGATCCCATAGTGTGCACAGCGGTTGATTGCTTTGAGTATTTGCCGAAGGATTGGCAAAAAGTACTGAATGATCTTCATTATGCCAAGGACGGCAGGGCTAATTTTGCTGTTTGGTCGAATGAGGAATACGATGAACTTCAGCAGATGCTGCAAGAGTGCATCGCTATTGTTTCGGACTTGAACCGAAAGACTGCCGAGCTTGCCGCAAATATTACTGCAGATCTTGCTCCTTCTCATATCCGTAAAAACGCAGAATACGTCGGAGCATTTGTTTATCGCTTCTATTCGATAGACAAATTAGTTAGTAAGCTGTTTGAAATGGATTGGGTAAAAGCGGTTGAAGATACCGAGAAGCCTGCAGTTTGTGTTGTAAGGAACTAAATAAAGATATCGCCGAGAGTAACCATTTGACTACTCTCGTCGATAATTGTTTGATTTTATGGATTGCTAATTAACTGTACAAAGTATTAAACATCACAAAGAACTTTCTCGATTTCTTTAACTGCGTTTTTATAACGTTCCGACCTTGTGAAATCATTATCTTCACTTGAATACAAACCGCTAAAACTAAATGCCCAATGAGGTGTTTTCTCGGCAAAGAACTTGTAATCTGCCAAAACTTCCTTATCCTTTGTCTTTCCTTTTACCCATGCAAACATTTCACACGCAGTTTTTGCAGCTTTGTCCAATGCTTTATACTCAAATAAAACAAATAATCCGAACGACTCTCCAAGTAAGAGAATGTTCGGATTATTTTCATGTGGTCGAGGTGACAGGACTCGAACCTGCGGCATCGACGTCCCAAACGTCGCGCGCTACCAACTGCGCCACACCTCGTGATACGACCATTTCATTATACACAAAACGGTCGCGTTTGTCAATCATTCGATTTGGAAAATATAGAATTTCAGATAATCCGTCTCCGGCACATTCCAGAGAATCGGATGATCCGGCGCCTGCTGACGCGCTTCGATCTGGCGGAGCTTCACGCAGCAGTCGAGCGAGGCTTCTTTCAGCATTTTGCAGAAGAGGGAATCTTCCATGAAATGCGAGCAGGAGCAGGTCGCGAGATAGCCGCCGCGCGGCAGAATCTTCATGGCGAGACTGTTGATCTCACGATATCCGTTTTTAGCATTCAGCACGGTTTTGCGGCTCTTGGTGAACGCGGGCGGATCGAGAATGATGAAGTCAAACGGCTTTTCGCGGGACTCGGCAAGTGACGTCAGATAATCGAAGACGTCGGCGCGCAGAACGTCGATTTGGTCGGAAAGCCCGTTGCGCGCTGCGTTTTCCTTTGCCATTGTGACGGCGGATTCCGAGATATCGACGGCAGTCACGTGGGCGGCACCGCCGAGCGCCGCGTTCAGCGCGAACGAGCCCGTATGCGTGAAGCAGTCCAAAACGCGCTTTCCGCGCGCCAGACGCGCGACTTCTTTGCGGTTATATTTCTGATCGAGAAAATAGCCCGTCTTTTGCCCGTTCTCAAAATCGACGAGATAGGTGATCCCATTTTCGGTGATCTCCGTGACGGTCGAGGCGGGATGCTCGGGGCAAACCGTCGTCCAGCCCTTGCTTTGTTCAAGTCCTTCCAGTTCGCGGATCGCGACGTCGTTGCGCTCGTAGATGCCCCGCACCGGCTCGCCGATCTCCGCCATGATCTTCAAAAGCTCCGTGAAGATCATGTCCTTGCGGATTTCGATGCCATAGGAAAGCACCTGCGCGACAAGCACATCGGAAAAGCGATCGACCGTCAGCCCGGGCAGTCCGTCTGCTTCGCCGAAAATGAGGCGACAACAGGAAAAATCGTCGCGCATGACCGTGCGGCGATAGTCGATGGCATAGCGCAAACGGCGCGCGAAAAACGCTTCGCCGAACGTTTCATTGGCGTTGGTCGCGAGCAGACGCACGCGAATTTTGCTATGCTCGCTGACAAATCCCGTGCCGAGATAAGCGCCCTTTTCGGAAAGCACGTCGGCAAGACAGCCGTTCGTGATCTCTCCGGAGACGGCGGTGATTTCCGTGTCATAGACCCACGGATGCCCGCCGCGCAGGGAAAGCTCCGCTTTCGGCGTGACGGTGAAGCGGGGAAATGAGCGCGTGGCTTTCATCGTTTGTCTCCTCCCGCCGCGCGGACGAAGCGCAGAAACGCTTCGCGTCCCGCCTCGGTGCATTTGTAAACGCCGGCGTCTTCCAGCACGGCGACGAACGTTTTGCCGATCTCCGTGCGGAGAATCTCTTCCGTATTATCCGGCGTGAAGACGTTTTGATTGCGGAAGCGCGCAAGCCAATCGGCGTGCTTGGCGATCGTCTCGTCCGCGCGGATATCACGCCCCGCAAGGATCGCTTCGGCAAGCGTTTTCATCTCGCTTTTGAGGCGCGCGGGCAGAACGGCAAGTCCCATCACCTCGATGAGACCGATATTTTCTTTTTTGATATTGTGTTTGTCCGCGTGCGGATGATAGACGCCGAGCGGATGCTCGTCCGTCGTCAGATTGTTGCGAAGCACGAGGTCGAGCTCGTAATCTCCGCCGCGACGGCGCGCGATCGGCGTGATCGTATTGTGCGGCTCGCCGTTCGTTTCGGCAAACACCGTCGCGTCCTCGTCGGTATAGCCGCGCCACGCGAGCAGAATCTTGTCCGCGAGGTCGATGAGGCGCTCCTTGTCAGCGCTGTCAAGGCGAACGACGGAGAGCGGCCAATGCACGATGCCCGCGCGGATATCTTCATATCCGGCAAAAGAAATTTCTTGCTCGATCGGCGCTTTTTCCATGGCGAACGTGTAATGCCCGCCTTGAAAATGATTGTGCGAAAGGATCGAGCCGCCGACGATCGGCAGGTCGGCGTTGGAGCCGAGGAAATAGTGCGGGAATTTCGTTTCAAAGTCGAGCAGACGGCGGAATGTCGTGCGGTCGATCTTCATCGGGATATGGCGGCTGTCCAGCACGATGCAATGCTCGGGATAATAGACATAAGGGGAATATTGCAAAAACCACGATTCGTCGGCGAGCGTCAGCGGGATGATGCGGTGATTTTCGCGGGCGGGGAAGCGCAGGTTGCCCGCGTAGCCCTCGCAGTCCGCGCAGAGCAGACACTTCGGATAGCCGCTCTGCGGAAGCGATTTCGCCGCGGCGATCGCTTTCGGGTCCTTTTCGGGCTTGGAAAGATTGATCGTGACGTCGATCTCGCCGTATGCGGACGGCACGCGCCATTTCAGGTCTTTTTTGACGCGGTAGGTGCGGATGTAATCGGTCGCGCGGGAGAACGAATAGAACCAGTCGGTCGCCGTTTCGGGCGAGGTCTCATAAAGCGTGTCAAAGGCGCAGATGACCGTGGATGGGCGCGGTGTGAGAATGCCCATTAACTTCGTGTCGAAGAGATCGCGCGCGGTGACACCGTTATCGTCGATCAGACCGTTTTCAAACGCGTAATCGTCGATCGCGCTGAGCAGCTCTTCGAGCGGCATCTCCGGCACGAACGCGGGTGCCTCGTAGGTATCGAGACATAGCGCCGCGAGCAGAGAATTCCGCAAATAGACGCGGTCGGCGGTCGTGGAGAGCCCATTTTTCTCCGCGTAATTCAAAAGTGCTTCGATAAGCGAAAAGACAGACATCATGAGTCCCCTTTCTTTGGGTTTTTGAAAAATTGATAATAGTAGCACGGGATCATCCCGTTATAGAGCTTGCGGATCTTGTCGGCGCGGCGCCCGTAGAGCCGTTCAAAGCTCTCGGAGGAGGTCAGCACGTAGATTTGCCACGCGCCGAGCGTCGCAAAGTGCGCGCCCATTTTTCGATAGAGCGTTTCGGCTTCGCGGATCGTGCCAAGCCGTTCGCCGTAAGGCGGGTTGCAGACGATCGTGCCGCGGCGGTCGCCGGTGGTGATCGTCAGCGCGTCCTGCTTGAAAACGCGGATATGCGCGTCCATGCCGGCACTTTTGACGCAGGTGCGCGCGTTGGCGAGCGCGGTCTCGTCGATGTCGGACGCGAACGCCTCAAAGGCGCTTTCGCGGATGGCGGCGCGCGCCTCCTCGCGGGCAAGTGCAAAGCCGTTTTTCGGAAGAAAATCGAAAGTTTCCGCCGCGAACGAGCGCATAAGACCGGGCGCGGTATTCGTCATCAGCATCGACGCCTCGATCGGGATGGTCGCGGAGCCGCAGAACGGATCGTGGAGCAGCACGTCTTCGCGCGGACGCGCGAGCTTGACGAGCGCGGCGGCGAGCGTTTCTCTGAGCGGCGCGGGCAGATTCTGCGGGCGATAGCCGCGCTTATGGAGTGCCGTGCCCGACGTATCGAGCATCAGATACGCGTCGTCCTTGAACAGGAAAAATTCGATGGGATATGTCGTACCGTCCTCGGGGAGCCAATCCGTGCGATAGACGGCGGAAAGGCGCGTGGCGAGGGCTTTTTTGAGGATTTTTTGACAGTCCGGCACGCTGAACAGCGTGCTTTTGATCGAATGGCCGCTGACGGGGAAGACGGCGGAGGAGGGAAGATAGTCCTCCCACGGAAGCGCCTTGGCGCCGTCGAACAGCTCCGTGAACGTCACGGCGTGATAGACGCCGACGAGCACGTAAACGCGCTCCGCCGTGCGAAGCCACAGGTTGGCGCGCGCGACGGCAAATTCGTCGCCCTCAAAGATCACTCTGCCGTCGATCGTGCCGACGCGACGATAGCCGAGCGCGTCGATCTCCTCGCCGAGCAGATGCTCGAGCCCGAATAGGCACGTTGCTACCAACTGCATAAGACCGTCTCCTTTCATTTTACCCCGCAAAAAGACCGGCAGAGCCGGTCTTGGCGGTTATTTCGTTTCGGACTCCCCGTCCGTTTCGCCTTGCGAAGCGTCGGGGACATTTTTCTTTTTTCGAGGAAAGCGCGGGAGCTTCGCGAAGAGTCCGCGGAAAAACACGCCAATGGAATTCACGATCTTGCGGAGGCGTTCGCGGATCGGGCTTTGTTCCCGCCGCTCTGCGCGTTTCGTCTCTTCTTCCGCGAGACGCTCCTGTTCCTCCGGAGACATAAAGGCGACGGTCTCCGTCACCATACCTTTGCTCGCCAGCCGATCCTCGATCTCTTTTTTTACGAGCACGTAAATGACCGAGCAGAACGGCACGCCGATGAACATTCCGACAATGCCGAACAGTCCCGACGTGACGGTAATGGCGACGATGACCCACGTGGGCGAAAGCCCCGTGGAAACGCCGTGGATGCGCGGCGCGATGATGTTGCCGTCAATTTGCTGGATGACGAGAACGCCGACGACAAACCAAAACGCATAACTCGGCTTCGCCACGAAAAGGATGATCGCGCTCGGGATCGAGCCGATGAACGGACCGAAGAACGGAATGATATTCGTGACGCCGACGACCACGCTGATCAGCGGGGAATAGGGCATCCCGAAAATCCACATCATGACGAAACATTCGATGCCGACGAGAACGGAATCGAGGATCGCGCCGGAGAAATAGCGGCTGAACGTCGTATCGGCGAGCGAAACGATATCGCAGATCTTATGATAGCTTTTTTCTTTGACGAGCGCGGAGAGCAGTTTTTTCGCTTGCGCCGCTAGGCGCTCCTTGGCGAAGAGAAAATAGACCGCAAAGACAATGCCGAGCAGCACGTCAAGCACGGTCGCCGCGACGGACTGCACTGCGTCCGTGAGCTTCGGGAGCAGATCGGCGAGGATATCATAAGAACGGTCGTAGAAGGTCCGCAGGTATTCGATGCCGGCGCCGATCATATCGCTGATCGCGCCGCCCTGCGCGGAAATCTCGTTCGCCCATTCGGTGAGCGAGGTGGCGTAGGTCGGGAGCTTATTGCCGAATTCCTTGATGCTCTGCGCCAGTTGCGGCAGGATCATCCAGATGAAAAGTCCGATCAGAATGAAGAACGTGAGCATCGTGGCAACGACGCCGAGCGTGCGGCGCATCGTGTGCGAAAGCCGCTCTTTTTCCTTGCGGTTCACGAAAACCCTGTTTTCATAAAGACGCAGAAGCGGATTCAGAATATACGCCATCACGGCACCGATGGTGATCGGCGTGCAGACGCCGAGAATCTTTCCGAAAAAGCCGAAGACGCTCCGGATATTCAGAAAGAAAAATACGCACAGAATGCCGAGCGCCAGCACGATGCCGACGTAAAGCGCAATGGTGGTATATTTCTTATCCCATTGAAATTTCATGCGATTCTCCTTTCGTTTTTTGGAAATGATACGGGGGTTTACAGATTGCCGATGACGATGCTTTCGACGATGTTCGCCACGTCCTCGCAGGCGTCGCAAACCGTTTCGAGCGCTTTATAAATATCGCGCCACGCGATGATTTCGATCGGATCGTTGCTCGTCGCATGGAGAGATTTCATCATGTCGTGGTAATAGCGGTCGCCCTCTTCTTCGAGCCCGTTGATGTCGATAATGATATCCTTGATGGTTTTGGATTTTTTGAAATTCGGGAATTCGTCGAGCAGGTTTTTGACGCGGCGGCAGCAACGGATGATCAGCTCGGAAAAGATGACGCTGTCGGGACGGATCGTTTTGACCTGGTCCATATTGATCTGGATCACGACGTCCTCGATGGAGTCGGTGATGTCGTCGATCGTCTGGCTGAGCTGCATGATATCGTTGCGCTCGATGGGCGTGATGAACGCTTTGAGCAGGGCGGAGAGCATCTCGTGCTTTTTCTCGTCCGCGTCGTGCTCCACCTTATGCAGATCGTGCATGATGGTTTCGACGTTTTCAAATTGAAAATTCGTCAGAACGTTGTGCAGGACCTCTGCCGCTTCGCAGGCGAGCGCGGCACAATCGGAGAATGACCGAAAATAAAACAGATCATTTTTGGATGCCATATTATTTTATCCTTTCTTATGTTCTTATGCGAAAATAAGGAGCAAAACTTTCGTGATGAGAAAACTGATGATTCCGCAGCCGGGGAAAGTGAAGACCCACGTCAGCACCATATCCTTGACAACGCTGAATCGGATGGCGGAGAGGCGTTTCGTCGCGCCGACGCCCATGATCGCGGTCGTTTTGGTATGCGTCGTGCTGACGGGAATGCCGAAGACGGAGGAGAGAAGCAGGCAGAACGCGCCTGCCATGTCGGCGGCAAAGCCCTGATACGGTTCGAGCTTGACCATATCCATGCCGACGGATTTGATGATCTTATAACCGCCGA
>CALEJO010000102.1 GCA_937898155.1 uncultured Clostridia bacterium
CTATGCCGGGGTACACGGCGGCGAGGTAGTATGTGCGGGAAGCGTAGATGATATCTGTAAGTGCGAAAGGTCACTCACAGGGCAGTATTTAAGCGGTGTTAAGAAGATACCCGTTCCCAAGACCCGCCGAAAAGCCGACAAGGGCTTTATGCTCGTAAAAAACGCACGGGAGAATAATCTTAACGGTATAGACGTAGGATTTCCGAAGGGCGTCATCACCTGCGTGACGGGCGTTTCAGGCTCCGGCAAATCCTCGCTCGTCAACGCGATCCTTTTGCAGGAGCTCGCGCGCCGGCTCAACCGCGCCTCGACGTTCCCCGGCAAATTCGACCGCATCGAGGGCACCGAATTTCTCGATAAGGTCGTCGCGATCGACCAAAGCCCCATCGGGCGCACGCCGCGCTCCAATCCCGCGACCTACACGGGGCTCTTCACCGATATCCGCGATCTGTTTGCCATGACGCCCGACGCCAAGGCACGCGGCTACGGGCCCGGGCGCTTCTCGTTCAACGTCAAGGGCGGCAGATGCGAAATGTGCGAGGGCGATGGCGTGCGCCGCATCGAAATGCACTTTCTCCCCGACGTTTACGTGACATGCGACACCTGCCACGGCAAGCGGTATAATCAAGACACGCTCGACGTCAAATATAAAGGCAAGAGCATTTTTGACGTGCTGGATATGACCGTCGAAGAGGGATTGTCTTTCTTTGAGAATCTGCCGCGGCTCGCGCGCAAGCTGCAAACGCTCTATGACGTCGGACTCGGCTATATCAAGATCGGGCAGGCGTCCACGACGCTGTCCGGCGGCGAGGCACAGCGCGTCAAGCTCGCGACCGAGCTTTCCCGCCGCGACACCGGCGGCACGATCTATATTCTCGACGAGCCGACGACGGGCCTGCACAGCGAGGACGTTTCGCGTCTGCTCGACGTTTTGAATCGGCTCTGCGAAAACGGCAATACCGTTCTCGTCATCGAGCATAACCTCGACGTCATCAAGACCGCCGACTATCTGATCGACCTCGGTCCCGAGGGCGGCGACGGCGGCGGCACGGTCGTCGCAACGGGCACGCCCGAGGAGGTCGCCGCGTGCGAATCCTCCTATACAGGACAATATTTGAAGAAGATTTTGTCATAAATCCCGCCGAAGCGGTTAAAATATAAAGAATGTTCACACTTTTTCCACATCGACTTCATTTTAGACCCTTATACTGAATTCACTTACTTCTCGGAGGAAAGAAAGACATGAAGAAAAACACCAAGACCATACTCCTCTATCTCGTGCTGATCGCCGTGTTAGTCGCCGTCTGCATCTGGCTGATGAGCGGACTGACGAGCGCCGGAAAAATCGGCTACGGCAAGATGCTCGAACTGTTCCGGGAGGATCAAGTCACCAAATTCGACGTTTCCGCCGGCAACGTGCTGACCGTGGAAACGACGGAATTGGATGAAAACGGCAAAGCCAAGGTTTATACCCTGCGTCTGCGCGATCTGATCATGTTCCGCGCGGATATCGCCGACTATTTCCCGAATGCACCCGAGGGAAGCCATCTCGTCGTCGCGGACTGCACCATCGCGGAGCCGCAACAGAATTCATGGCTGCTTTCCCTCGTTCCGTATGTGATCCTGATCGTGCTCGGCGTCGCTTTCTGGTTCATGATGGCAAATCGCCTCTCCGACGGCGACCGCAAATTGCAGGCGTTCAGCCGTGCGCGCACCAAAACGCCCGACAAAGGAAAAGACCGCGTCTATTTCTCCGATGTTGCCGGCGCGGACGAGGAGAAAGAAGAGTTGCGTGAGGTCGTCGAATTTCTGCGCGATCCCACCAAATACCGCAAGCTCGGCGCGCGCATCCCGCGCGGCGTGTTGCTCGTCGGCCCTCCCGGAACGGGTAAAACGCTCCTCGCCAAAGCGACCGCGGGCGAGGCGAACGTCCCGTTCTTCTCGATCTCCGGCTCCGACTTCGTGGAAATGTATGTCGGCGTCGGCGCGTCCCGCGTGCGCGACCTCTTTGAAACCGCGAAAAAGGCGCCCGCCAGCATCATCTTTATCGACGAAATCGACGCCGTCGGTCGTCGCCGCGGCACCGGTCTCGGCGGCGGACATGACGAACGCGAACAGACACTCAATCAGCTTCTTGTCGAAATGGATGGCTTCACCGGTCACGACGGCGTGATCGTCATCGCGGCGACCAATCGCGCCGACATCCTCGATCCCGCCCTGCTCCGTCCGGGACGCTTCGACCGTCAGATCACCGTCAATTATCCCGATATTCAAGGCCGCGAGGATATTCTCCGCGTCCACGCCAAAGGCAAACCGTTCGAGGCGGACGTCGATTTCAAGAAGATCGCCCAGGTGACGATCGGCTTCACCGGCGCGGATCTCGCCAACCTGCTCAACGAAGCGGCGCTCCTTGCCGCACGCAAGAACAAAGCTCTCATCGGCTCGATCGACATCGAGGAAGCGTATATCAAAATTCTCGAAGGGACACAGAAGCGCAAACGCGTCATCAAGCCCGAAGAAAAACGCAACACCGCGTTCCACGAAGCGGGCCACGCGATCCTGTCGCATCTGCTTCCGACGCAGGACCCCGTTCGTCAAATCTCCATCATCCCCTCCGGCCAGGCGCTCGGCTATACGCTCAGCGTGCCGGAGACCGATCGGTATAGCGAATATCAGAATGAGCTCGAAGAGCGCATCTGCATGATGCTCGGCGGCAGAGCCGCGGAAGAAATCGTCTTCGGCAACGTCTCCGGCGGCGCGTCGCAGGATATTCAGCGCGCGACGGCGGTGGCGCGCAAGATGGTGACGGTCTACGGCATGAGCGCCGCGATCGGCACCGTGCATCTCGGCGGCGACCACAGCGCCGACGAGGTCTTCCTCGGCAGAGACTTCAATTCCGGCACGGATTATTCCGAGCAGACCGCCGCCCTCATCGACAGCGAGATCAAGCGCATCCTCGACGCGGCTTACGCGAAGGCGAAGGAGATCCTCTCCGCCAACCGCGGCAAGCTCGACTTCATCGCCGAATTCCTCGTCGCAAACGAGATCATGGACGAAGACCAGTTCCGTGCGGCGATGGATACTGACGCGACGATGGAAGAAGTCGTCGAGATCGGCGCGGAGAAACGCCGTCGCTCCGAAGAAGAAAACAAACTCCGTGAAAAGGCGGAGGAAGAAGCCCGCAAGCGCGACGAGGAGGAAGCCGCGCGCCGAGAAGCGGAGCGCCGCGACGAATTCCGCGACGGTCCGTTCGGCGGCAGATAATGCGCAAGCGGTCGCCCGCGCGACCGCTTTCCTTTTTCCCCCGTCCCCATCTCACCTAATTTCGGAAAGGAAGCCGATTTCATGCTGAAACTCATTCAAATCGAAAAAGAATATCCCGCCGGCGACGCGAAGGTCGCCGCCCTGCGCGGCATCAATATCGAATTCCGCAAAAACGAGTTCGTCTCCGTGCTCGGTCCGTCCGGTTGCGGCAAGACCACCTTGCTCAACCTCATCGGCGGACTCGATCAATATACCGCGGGCGACCTCGTGATCAACGGAAAATCCACCAAAAAATTCACCGACGCGGACTGGGACGCTTATCGCAACCACTCCGTCGGATTCGTGTTCCAGAGCTATAACCTAATCCCGCATCAGACCGTGCTCGCCAACGTCGAGCTGGCGCTGACGATCTCCGGCGTTTCCAAATCCGAGCGCCGCCGCCGCGCGAAAGAGGCGCTCGAAAAGGTCGGGTTGGCAAACGAGATTCACAAGCGCCCGAACCAGATGTCCGGCGGTCAGATGCAGCGCGTCGCCATCGCCCGCGCCCTCGTCAACGATCCCGAAATTCTGCTCGCCGACGAACCGACCGGCGCGCTCGATTCCGAAACGAGCGTGCAGATCATGGAACTGCTCAAAGAGGTCGCGCGCGACCGCCTCGTCATCATGGTCACGCACAATCCCGAGCTCGCCGAAGCATACAGCACGCGCATCGTGCGCATCCTCGACGGCAAGCTCACGGGCGACACCGATCCCTATACCGAACCGGAGCAGCCCGCGCCCGAAGCCCCCGTCAAAAAGAAAAAAGAAAAGCGGCTCAAAAACCGCTCCATGTCGTTCTTCACGGCGCTGTCCCTCTCGCTGAATAACCTCCGCACGAAAAAGGGGCGGACGTTTCTGACGAGCTTCGCCGGCTCGATCGGCATCATCGGCATCGCGCTCATTCTCTCCGTATCCAGCGGCGTGCAGGCATATATCGACCGCGTGCAGGAGGACACCCTGTCGGGCTATCCGATCACGCTGCAATCCGAATCCGTCGATATGTCGAGCTTGATCACGACGATCATGGATGCCAACACCGAAGCCGAGGCGTCCTCGCACGACCTCGACGCGGTCTATGCCAACCGCGTGCTTTACGACCTGATTCGCGCGGTTTCCAATACGTCGAATATCAAGCACAATAATCTTTCGGCGTTCAAGCACTATCTCGAAACCACGCCCGCGTTTGACGAATATCTGAACGCGGTCCGCTACACCTACGATCTGAATCTCCACATTTATACCGAAGGCAAGGACGGCACCATCATTCGCTCCGATCCCGCGTCCGTCATGGCGGACGTCATGGGCGCGGCGGGCGCCGCGGGCGGCGCTTCCGCGATGAGCGGCGGCGGTTCGTCGATGTCCGCTTTTGCGTCGTATCAGATCTGGCAGGAACTTCTCCCCGGCAAAGACGGCGTGCTGATCAATCCGCTCCTCGAAGAGCAATACGACGTGATCGGCCGTCTGCCCGAATCGGCGCACGAGATCGTGCTGATCGTTGACGAGCGGAACGAGGTCAGCGATCTGGCGCTCCTTGCGCTCGGTCTGCGCACCGCCGACGAAGTGCGCGAAGAGCTTGCCGCTTCCGCGCGCGGCGAAGCGTTGACCGCCCAGCAAAGCTGGTCGTTCGACGAGATCTTTGCCATGACGTTCAAGCTGATCCCGACCTCCGAATTCTATCAGAAAAACAAGGACGGCACCTATACCGATCTTTCGCAGAGCGACACGGGGCTTTCCTATCTCTATCATTCCGACGCGGCGATCGACCTGCGCGTCGTCGGCATCCTGCGTCCCGCCAGCGACACGGTCTCCGCGAGCAGCACGGGCGGCATCGGCTATACGACCGCGCTGACGAGCGAAGTCATCGCCCGCGCGCTCGAAAAAGACATCGTTATCGACCAGCTCGCCGATCCGACGACCGATGTTGTCACGGGGCTTCCGTTCCCGGGCGAGGACGTCGAGCTTTCCGACGAAGACAAAATCGCGCGCGTCAAGCAGCATTTCGCATCCCTCTCCGACGAGGAAAAAGCGGCGGTCTATCTCGGGCTCCGCTCCCGCATGGATGAGGCACAACTCGAAACCGCCACGGAGCAAACGCTCGCCTCGTATTCGCGCGAACAGCTCAACGCGATGCTTGTCAAGCTCTACGCCGAGCAGATGGGCATCACCGATACGGCACAGGTTGAGGCGTATATCGCCGGCATGAGCGACGAAGATATCTCCGCGGCGGCAAAGGAGCCGGTCAAGGCATCCATCGCCGCGCAATACGCGAAAAAGATCGCCGCCGAGCTTTCGGCACTCCCGCTCCGCGATCTCGCCGCGCGCTTTGACGCGGAGACGTTCTCCGACGCAGATTATCTCTACGCGTTCGACACCTACCTGCCCGCTTCCGTCTCCGACAGCACATTCGAGCGCAACCTGCGCGCGTTCGGCTACGTCGATGAAGACAGCCCGTCGTCCATTCTTCTCTATTCCTCGACATTCGCCGACAAGGATGAGATCGCCGCACTGATCACCGACTATAACGCCTCGGCAAGCGAAAAAGATCAAATCTCTTATACCGACTACGTGAAGCTCCTCATGAGCTCGATCACAACGATCATCAGCGCGATCTCTTACGTGCTGATCGCGTTCGTCGCCATTTCCCTCGTCGTTTCCTCGATCATGATCGGCATCATCACTTATATCTCCGTGCTCGAACGCACGAAAGAGATCGGTATCCTGCGTGCGATCGGCGCGTCGAAGAAGAACGTCGCCGAGCTGTTTAACGCCGAGACGGTCATTATCGGATTTACCTCCGGCGCCCTCGGCGTGGGGATCACCTACCTCCTCTGCATCCCGATCAATATGCTCCTTCATCACCTGACGGGGCTCGGCAACCTCTCGGCTCACCTGCCGATCCCGACTGCCGTCATCCTCGTCCTCATCAGCGTGCTCCTCACCCTCTTCTCCGGTATCATTCCTTCCCGCAGCGCTGCGAAGAAGGATCCCGTTGTCGCGCTGAGAACCGAATAAGGGGAACGGGGGGAACGCGGGGGAGGACGCGGCCTTTTGGAAAAGGCCT
>CALEJO010000103.1 GCA_937898155.1 uncultured Clostridia bacterium
CCTGCAAGTAAAGCCCTTCCGCATCCGGGAACAGTTCCGCCATGATCTCCTGCCGTTTCGAATCGCCTTCCTCCGTCTGATTATAGAGAAAACAGAGGTGGTGCGCCCGTTTGCGGCGCGCAATCAGTTCGGGCACAAAGGGATCATATAGCTTGCCCGCGAGCATTTTTTCCGTTTCGTTCATACTTCTCTCCTTATTTGCCCGTGCTACCGAAACCGCCCGCGCCGCGTTCGGTCTCATCGAGCGCGTCCGCTTCTTCAAATTCGACGGAAAGGAACGGCAAAACCACGAGTTGCGCGATGCGTTCACCGTTCGTCACCGTGCGCGTCGCGCCGGAATCGTTGTGCAACGCGACAATATATTCACCGCGATAATCGGAGTCCGCCACGCCGACGCAGTTCGCCGGACGAAGTCCCTCCTTGGTCGCAAGTCCGCTCCGCGCGAAGATCGCGCCGAAATATCCGTCGGGGACCGCGATCGAAAGCCCTGTGCCGACCTTGACGGTCTCACCGGGCGCGATCGAAACGTCCTCGTCGAGGCAGGCGTAAAGATCGTATCCCGCGGCTTTTTCCGAGCCGCGCGTCGGGAGCGTCGCGCCCTCCCGCAGTTTTTTGACCTGAATCTTCATAAGCGCTCCTTATTCGTTTCTGCCGAATTCCGTCAGACGCAGATCGGGATTTTTTTCGAGCGCCCAGCGGATATTCCACTCGCTCGTGAAGATCAATAGATCGTTGCCGCGATAGTCCTGCACCCATTTGGTGTCGGACGTCAGATTCAGCGTCGCGGGATTCAGGTTTTCGTTTTCGATCCAGCGGATGAACTGATACGAAAGATTGGAACGGCGCACATCCACGCCATATTCGTTTTTGAGACGATATTCCAGCACCTCGAATTGCAAAACGCCGACCACGCCGACGATCACGCGCTCCATGCCGCCGCCCGGCTCAAAGAAGATCTGGATCGCGCCTTCCTGCGCGATCTGATTCATGCCCTTGACGAACTGCTTGCGCTTCATCGTGTCGATCTGCTCGACCGTCGCGAAATGCTCCGGCGCAAACGTCGGGATGCCTTCGTAAGCGATCTTCATTTTCGGCGAACAGACCGTATCGCCGATCGAGAAAATGCCGGGATCGAACACGCCGATGATATCGCCGGCATATGCCTCGTCAACGATCTCGCGTTCCTGTGCCATCATCTGCTGCGGCTGGGAAAGCTTGATGCTCTTTCCCTCCTGCACGTGGAAATATTCTTCTCCGCGCTCGAATTTGCCGGAGCAAATGCGCATGAACGCCAGTCTGTCGCGGTGTGCTTTATTCATGTTTGCCTGAATTTTGAAGACGAACGCCGAAAATTCTCCGCACAGCGGATCGACGACGGTATCGCCCGTTTTGCGCGGGAGCGGCGCGGTCGTCATTTTGAGGAAGTGTTCGAGGAACGGCTCCACACCGAAATTCGTCAGCGCCGAGCCGAAAAACACAGGGCTGAGCTTGCCGGCGCGCACCTTTTCGATGTCAAAATCGAAGCTCGCGCCGTCGAGAAGCTCGATCTGCTCGCAAAGCTCCGTGCGGAGCCGCTCGCCGATCAACTCGTCGAGCTTTTCGGTGTCGGAAAGATCACATTCGATCTTGTCGAGCTTCACTTGCCCGCGCTTTTGTGCGTTGAACGCGAGAATATGCTTTTTCTCGCGGTCGTAAACGCCCTTGAATTCCTGTCCGCAACCGATCGGCCAGTTCATCGGATAGGTGCCGATGCCGAATTCTTTTTCCAGCTCGTCGATGAGGTCGAACGGATCGCGCGCCTCGCGGTCGAGCTTATTGATAAACGTGAAGATCGGGATGCCGCGCATCGCGCAGACCTTGAAGAGCTTGCGCGTCTGCGGCTCGATGCCCTTCGCCGCGTCGATGACCATGACGGCGCTGTCCGCCGCCATCAGCGTGCGGTAGGTGTCCTCGGAGAAATCCTGGTGTCCGGGGGTGTCAAGGATGTTGATGCAATATCCCTCATACTGAAACTGCATAACCGACGACGTGATCGAGATTCCTCTCTGTTTTTCGAGCTCCATCCAGTCGGAGACCGCGTGGCGATCCGCCTGCTTTCCCTTGACGGCGCCCGCTTGCAGGATCGCGCCTCCGTAAAGAAGCAGCTTCTCCGTCAGCGTCGTTTTACCGGCGTCCGGGTGCGAAATGATCGCGAACGTCCGGCGGCGGTTGATTTCTCTTTCGTAATGTTCCAAAATCCGTTCCCCTTTGAGATGCGTCTGTGGCAAAAAGGAGATCTTTTCTCATTTTGCCATTAGAATTCATGATTAAAGTTAGTATATCACGTTTTTTCGCGTTTTTCAACAGGAAAAAGCAAAAAATGCCGCCAACCTTTTCGGTAAGCGGCATTTTTTCGAGGATTTATCGGACGATCAGATTTCCGCAGAAGAGATCGACGGTCAGCGCGGTGTCCGGCGCCACGTTTTCGGCGATGATCTTCCGCGCGATCAGCGTTTCGATGTGCGATTGCAGATAGCGTTTGATCGGGCGCGCACCGTAGGTCGGCTCGTATGCGGCGTCGATGATCGCGTCTTTCGCCGCGTCGGTGACGGAAACGGTGATTCGCTTGTCGGCGAGTCGGCGACCGAGGTCGGCGAGGAGCAGATCGACGATGCCGCGCACGTTTTCGCGTGTCAGCGGGCGATAGAAGACCGTTTCGTCGATGCGGTTGAGAAATTCCGGACGGAACGAGCGGCGCAAAAGCGCGCTCACGGCGTCGCGGGCATCCTGACGAATGTCGCCGTTTTCGCCGATGCCGTCAAGGATCACGTCCGAACCGAGATTCGAGGTCATAATCAAAATCGTGTTTTTGAAATCGACCGTGCGCCCTTGACTGTCCGTGATGCGCCCGTCGTCGAGCACTTGCAAAAGGACGTTGAAGACGTCGGGGTGCGCCTTTTCCACCTCGTCGAACAAAACGACCGCGTAGGGCTTGCGGCGCACCGCTTCGGTCAGTTGCCCGCCCTCGTCATATCCGACATAGCCGGGCGGCGCGCCGATCAGACGCGAGACCGAATATTTTTCCATATATTCGCTCATGTCGATGCGGATCATATTGTGTTCGTCGTCGAACAGCGCTTCCGCGAGCGCCTTGGCAAGCTCTGTTTTGCCGACGCCGGTCGGTCCTAAGAATAAGAACGATCCGATCGGGCGGCGCGGATCGCGGATGCCCGCGCGGGAACGCAGAATCGCGTCGCAGACCTTGCTCACCGCCTCCTCCTGCCCGATCACGCGACGGTGCAAAACGTCATCGAGGTGCAGGAGTTTTTCGCGCTCGCCCTCCATCAGTTTGGCTACTGGAATCCCTGTCCAGCGGGAGATGATCTTCGCGATCTCTTCCTCGCTCACGCGGTCGCGCAAGAGCGTATTTTTCGTCTGTTCCGCTTTCGCTTCCTCGGCGGCAAGCGCCTTTTGCAGATCGGGGAGCTTGCCGTATTTCAGTTCCGCCGCTTTCGCGAGATCGTAAGCCGCCTGCGCCTTTTCGATCTCCGCGTTCGTCTTTTCGATGTCCTCGCGAATCTTCTGCACCTTGCCGATCGCCTGCTTTTCGTTCTCCCATTTTGCTTTCATACCGGAGAACTGCTCCCGGAGCGTGGACAGTTCCGCGCGAATATCGGAAAGATGCGCCACGGCGAGCTGATCCGTCTCTTTCAGCAGTGCCGCTTCTTCGATTTCGAGCTGCATGATCTTATGCGAAATCTCGTCCATCTCGGTCGGCATCGAATCCATCTCGGTTTTGATCAGCGCGCACGCCTCATCCACGAGGTCGATCGCTTTATCCGGCAAGAAGCGGTCGGAGATATACCGCGCGGACAGCACCGCCGCCGCGATCAACGCCTGATCCTGAATTTTCACGCCGTGGTAGACTTCATATCGCTCTTTCAGTCCGCGCAGAATGGAGATGGTGTCCTCGACCGTCGGCTCCTCGACCAGCACGGACTGGAAGCGCCGTTCGAGCGCCGGGTCTTTTTCGATATATTTACGGTATTCGTCGAGCGTCGTCGCGCCGATACAATGCAGCTCGCCGCGGGCAAGCATCGGCTTTAACAGGTTGCCCGCGTCCATCGCACCGTCGGTCTTGCCCGCGCCGACGATGGTATGCAATTCGTCGATGAAAAGAATAATGCGACCGTCACTTTCTTTCACCTCGTTCAGCACGGCTTTGAGCCGTTCCTCGAATTCGCCGCGGAATTTCGCGCCGGCGATCAGCGCACCCATATCGAGCGAAAAGATCGTGCGGTTTTTCAGATTTTCCGGCACGTCGCCGCGCACGATGCGAAGCGCCAAGCCCTCCGCGATCGCCGTTTTGCCGACGCCCGGCTCGCCGATCAGACAGGGATTATTTTTCGTTTTTCGGGAAAGGATCCTGATCGCGTGGCGGATCTCCTCATCGCGCCCGATCACGGGATCGAGCTTCTGATTTCGCGCCAGCTCCGTCAGGTCCTGCCCGTATTTTTTCAGCACGTCGTAAGTGTCCTCCGGCGTGTCGCTCGTCACGTTCCTGCCGCCGCGCGCGTCGCGGATCGCCGAGAGGAGCGCATCCTTGCGAAGTCCCGATGCGGAAAAGATTTTCTTCAAGCCCGCGCTCGGTTTTTCGAGAAGTCCGAGAAGCAGATGCTCCACGGAAACGTATTCGTCCCGCATCTCCCCCGCGACCTTTTCCGCATAGGCAAGCGCGCTTTCCAGCTCCGAGGAAACGTAGATACGTTCCGCCTCCGTCGCGCCGCCGGACATTTTCGGCATCGCGTCGAGTGCCGCTTGCAATTGCGTCTGCATCCCCTCGACCGAAGCGCCCGCGCGGCGGCAAAGGTCCGCCGCGATGCCCTCCTTTTGCGCCAGGAGCGCCGAAAGAAGATGCTCCCCTTTCATCTCGCTCTGTCCGCCGAGTGCCATTAAATTTTTCGCGTCCTGCAAAGCGGACACGCTTTTTTGCGTCCATTTCTGCAAATTCATGCTATTCGCCTCTTTTTTATACCAAAATCGGATTTTCGATCAGATATTGCCGATAGATCGTTTCCACGTCCGCCGACGCCTTTTCCGGCGTTTCAAGCTCGTAGAAAAAGGACTTCATCGCGCGGTCGAACGCGTGTAGATAGGACGCGATCACACGCCCCGCGTCGATCTCGCCGCCGAGCCGTGCACCGTCGCGCGCCGTCAACGTAAGCCGACGAGCATATTTCCCGTCCGCCGCCGACGAAACGGTTTCGCCGCGATACGCGCGCTCGATCCGATCCCACATCCGATAAAATTGCATCAGATAAAGGAGCAGGCCCGCGTTCTGCGTGCGCATGGAAACGCGCATCTCGCCGAGCACCCCGCCCGATTCGCCGCGGAACAACTCCACACTGTATTTCACGGTCGGATTATACTTATACGCGAGCGCCGAGCGCAAGGAAAACATCGTGTCCGACGGCTCGAGCATTTTGAACGACGGCATCGAACCGAGCATTTCTTCCATATGGTCGAAAATCTCGCGGAATCGCTTTTCCGGCGTCGTATACGACACGTAATCCGCCAGAATCTGATTGATCATATTGGAACGATTCGTTCCGTTTTCATAGGCGAGACGGTCGATTTTCTCGATTACATCCGTGGAAAGCACGACAGAATATACGTTTTTCATGGAAGAAATCCTCTCTGATTCTAATTTCATTTGCGCGAACCGGCACGGTTTTCCGATCCGATCTTATGTTATCACGTTTTATATAATTTGTCAAGCGGTTTATATAAATTTGATTGCAAAATCATATTTTTTCATCAGCGGGACATACTGAGATCGGAGGTCATGATGAAACGAATTTTCTTTTTTATTTTGGTCGGAATCCTGCTGTGGAATACGTCCGTTCGCGCCGGAAATGAAAATCTGCTTCTGGTCAACCGTTTCCATCCGCTTCCGGCGCAGGAAGAAGACGATCTTCCGCTCGTGCCCTTGCGATGGACGCGGCAGGACGGGCGCAAGCCGCAGAGGATGCGTCCGCAAGCGGCGGAAGCGCTCGACGCGATGCTCGACGAAGCGGCGCGTGTCGGTTTTTCCGATTTAAGCGTCACGAGCGCTTACCGCTGCCGCGCGGAGCAGGCGGCGCTGTTTGAGACGGCGAAGCAACGTTATCTTGCCGCCGGCTATTCCGAAAAAGACGCGCTGCGTCTGACAAAACGTTATCACGCCGCGCCCGGGGAGAGCGAACACGAGACGGGGCTTGCCGCCGATCTGCATAATGCAGGTGGTGGGATGCTCCTTCACATAGGCGTTTTCCCGCTGTTTCCCGGTCATATCGGGATACAGATCCTCAAGCTCCTGAGCAGTTATGAAGGTAACATTGCGCTCAAGCT
>CALEJO010000104.1 GCA_937898155.1 uncultured Clostridia bacterium
GTGTTGGCGGGCATCAATCGCGGCTTCAACGTCGGCGAGGATATAGCCTATTCCGGCACGTGCGGCGCGATTTTCGAGGCGGCATATCTCGGCATCCCGTCCGTCGCGCTCTCGACCGATCCCGCGTCTTTCGCCTCTGCCTCAGCGCATCTCGACACGGTCTACGACTATTTTCTGACGCACGACCTCTTTGCGCACAATCTGCTTTATAACGTCAATATTCCGCTCGACGTCAAGGGTATTCGTCTGACGCGGCAAGGCGGCGCCTATTACAAGGATCATTTTATCCATCAAGGCGGCGATCTCTATCTCGCCGACGGCTATTCGGTCTACAAAGGCACGCAGGACTTCACGCGCGACACCGACGCCACGCTGAGCGGCTACCTTTCGATCACGCCGCTTTCCGTCGATCGCACGGCGGGCGCGGCATATGCCGAGCTTGCGCGGCTGAATGAATCGTAAAAGGGGGAATCGCGATGAATATTTGGGTTGCCGTTGACGCGTCGGAGGCACTCGCCTCTCTGCGAAACCAGGCGCTTGCGCTCGCGCAAACGATCGGTCTTTCCCCCGCGCCCTATACGCTACCGCAACACATATCGCTGAAAATCTCATTTCCGATCGACGATGCGCTTGCCGACGATGTGATCGAAGCCATGACCTCGCTTCTCGAAAAAACACCTTCTTTTCCGATCGAGCCGGAACGAATCGAACAAAATGGCACGATCCTATGGCTGGTTTGTCGCGCGTCCGACGCGCTCCGTTCGCTTCACAACGCGTTAGACCGGATGCTATCGGAACGATATCAGATCCCGCAACATCCGTTTGACCTCGCGTTTTGCTTTCATAGCACGCTCGCCATCGACTCTGACGAAGAAAAAATCCGCACGGCGGCGGATGCGCTGACTGCCTCATCCGTGCCGACCGCCTTTGTCGCGCGCCGTTTTCTCATCGGCACATCGCCTGACGGCGCGGCGGGCACGTATTCCGTGTGCAAAGCAGGAGCTTTTTTGATTTCCTCTCACGAATCGTGAGAGGAGTTTTTCTCGCCGCCGAGAAAAGCGGAAAATGCGTTTTATCAACTTTTTCTTTGGCGGGCAAAGAAAAAGATTGCAAAAAGAAAACCCGCGAGCGTTCCGCTCGATCGTGAACGGTGTGCACAGAAAAAATCAGCACAGACTTTTAGCCGTGCTCACAGCACGTTTCTTTTGCCAAGCTTTTCTTCTCGTAAAGAAAAGCGGTGAGCTTCCGGCGCTACGCGCGAAAGGTTTGTGCGCTGCCGGCGCGGAGCGCCCACACGGATGAAAGTTTTCGCAAACCGAATTCCCGCGCACCGCGGATCGTTTCTTTTGCCAGCTTTTCTTTTCGTAAAGAAAAGCGGCGAAAAAAATCCCTTGCCTGTCCGGCAAGGGATTTTTTCAATGTTCAAATCGGAATTTGTCCCACGGAAGCGCCGCTTCGGCGCCTCTTTTCAAAATGTCGTCGATGTGCAAAAGAAGCGGAAAATCGTCAAGCGACAACGCGCCTTTTTCCGCGCTCACACGAACGGCACGCGCCACGCGCTCCGCCACCACGAGGGATTCCAGCGTGACGCCGTTCAGCTCCTCCTTCGCCTCCTCAATCGTCAGTCCGCGCCCAAGCAAAATGCCGACGAGCCGCGTCCGTCCGCCGTAAACCGTCACGTAAAGATCTCCCGCGCCGACCGCGAGATTATCGAGCGTCCCCGCGCCCTGAAATGCGAGGAGCTTCGCCATTTCGCGCACGCTCTGCCCGAAGACCGCCGCCTGCGAATTGAAATGCAGGGGGCTTTTCTCCCCGAACTGTCTTTGATTCAGTCCGATCGTCAGCGCAATGCCGAGTGCGTATCCGTTTTTCAGCGCGACTGCGCTCTCGATGCCCGTCACGTCCGTCGAAAGACTGATGTGATAATAGTCTGTTTCAAGATACGAGCGGATCTTCGCCAGAACCGTCAGATCCTCGCCGCAAAACGCAACCTCGGTCTGATCGTGCGCGACCAACTCGTAGCTCGTGCAGGGACCGCCGACCGCGTTCAACGAAAGCTTCACGCCGAATTTTTCTTTCCAATAGATCGGATACGGGATGAGCCGCCCGTCCGGCGTGTCGATCAGCCCTTTCGTGACGGTCAGCACCGGCGTCTCTTCGGGAATCTGCGACAAGATCATATCCCCGAACCATTCCACGCCGAAGCTGCTGACGCCGCCGATGATCAAATCCGCGCCCCAGATCGCCGATGCCAAATTCTCGATCTGATAAAATTTCACGCCATCTGGAAAATCGCGGTCAAATTTCGGATGCCGGTTTCTCCGGAAACACGCCTCGATGATCTCCCGGTCAAGATGCGTCCCGACAAGGCGCACCTCGTTGCCGTTTTCCCGCGCAGGAAACGCGAGCGCCGAGCCCATCATGCCGGCGCCGATGATCGTAATCACTGCCATATTGTCCTCCAAAAGAAACGCCGCTCGTATGGGCGGCTTTCTTGTTTTATTTCTGTGCGTTCTCCATGTATCTTGCGACATCGCCGACCGTTTTGAAGGTCGTGATCACTTCGTCGGGAACCACGATGCCGTATTCCTGTTCAATCGTCATCAGCATTTCCACAATATCAAGAGAATCCGCGCCGAGATCGCTGATGATTTCCGTATCCTCTGTAATCGTTTCCGGGTCCACTCTGAGTTGCTGAGAGAGAATGTTTTTGATCGCGTCAAGCATGATTTGCTGACCTCCTTTTATGATATCTTGATATCCTGTCGCTATTATAAACGATGAATGGAAAATATGCAAGGGGTTTGCGCGAAAAATTTTTCGGAATCACTCGCCCGCTTCTTCGTTCGAAACCCGTGCGAGCGCGGCGCGCATCGCCGCGACGAATGTCTCGCTCGGCTGAAAGATAATTTCCGCCGATTTGCCGTTGAATTCAAACCGATAGGAATACGTCCCCTTCGGAAAGATCACCTGGCAATACGAATAACGGACGGTCGCCGCGCCGAACTGCGTGACCGCCGCTTCCTTTTCCTCCTTGGTGCGCGGTGTCGGGATCAGCGCCTCTCCCGTTTGCAGATCGAGATTACAAACGTAGGTTTGCTTATTTCCGAACGTTTTGAGCACCGCGAACGAATTTTCTTCGAGAAGATACGTATAAGTCGTCATCGCGTAGCGGAACAGAAGCTCGAAGCCGACGATCAAAAGCACAAACGCGCCGATCTCGAACGCCGCTTTATACGGAACGTCGAGCCCGACCGTTCCCAAAAGAAAGAGTGCCGCCAGCACGGCGGTAAACGAAAAAATCTTCGCCGACGCGTTTTTCGGTGGGGTTTCACGCATCAATAGGTCCTCCCGATATCATTTTCCGCAAAAGCGGTGGCAGCCCGCCGATTTCCGCATAGAATGGCAAGGAAATCGGATTTCTTCTCATTTTTCCGAAAGAAAGGCGGGCAATTATGGAACTGGATCAAAATAAAGTCAAACAAATCCTCGCGATGGACGATGGAGCGCTGACGCAGACGGTCCAAAAGGTTTTGGAGGCGATCGGCACGCCGCAATCCGGCGCGATGCGACCGGAAGACCTCGCGAAATTCCGCGCAATGCTCAGAAGCGTGCGGCAGGAGGACCTCGAAAAGCTCTCCTCCGCGCTCGGCACGGAACGGGCAAACGCGGTCATGCGTGCGCTTTCCGAAAGCGGTGACGGGCATGGACGCTGACTTCGGAGCCAAGCTCAACGCGCTCCTCTCCGACCCGCAGATGATGGCGCAGATCAAGTCGATCGCCGATACGATGACGTCCGAAAAGCCGCCGGCATCCGAAGAAAAGCCGTCGGAGGAGGTCGCCGCGAGCGCCGTGCCGGTCGCGGGCATCGTGCCGCCGTCCGTCGAGAAAAATATCAAACAGATGCGCGCACTTTTCGTCGCGCTCAAACCGTTTCTTGACCGCAAGCGATGCGAAAAGATCGACAAACTGCTCGGCATGATGCGCCTCGCCGAAATGGCGGGCGCTTTCCGCAGTTTCTTTTGAGGGGGTGAACACGATTTACAGCAAAAGCTATGGCTCCGTTGAGCAGACGGAACGTCGGGAAGCGCCGAAAACGCCGTTTCCCACTTCGGTGCGCGTGCCGGAGGATTACCACGGCAGTATGTATGAAAAAACCGCGCCGCCCGAAGAAAAAGCCCCGCCCGAAGAGCCGGAGCCCGTTCGTGAAAAAGCGCCGGAGAAGATGTCCGGTGCCCTCGGCGGATTTCTTTCCGGCATTTCGGCGGAAGATCTTTTGCTTTTCGGCGCACTTCTCGTGATGCTCTTCGGCGAGGACGAGACCGTTTCGCCTCTGCTTTTGATGCTCCTCGCCGTTATGCTTTGATCGGAAGCTCGAACATACTGTCCGTGAAACGGAATTCGACGTCAAGCGATGAAAACGTGATTTGCACGACCTTTTCGCCGCCCGAGAAAATTTCGCAGGAGAGCGGCAAGCCCGTCGCGATATCGTAAGTGAGCCGCGTCCAATCCTGCGGCACCGTTTCTCCGTCCGGCGTCAGGATCGTTTCGTTCCCCCGCACGACCGTCAAAGTGCCGCCGGAGGAGGAAAAGAGCGTGATCTTCTCCTTGCTTTTGAGGTAATACAGCGGAGAAAGCGTGAGGAACGAATGCTGTTCGTCGAGCGGCAAAAGCTCCGTGGTCAGATCGCGAAAGTCGCTTTTGAGCACGACGTTGCCGTCGCAGATGAAGCTCTGCACCGCTTCAAAGGAAGCGTCATACTGATGAATGCGGAACTTTTCGCCGTAGCGCCAAAGCGTATAGACCGTGCGCGTTTCCCCGCCGCCCGCCGCCTCGGGAAGTTTTTCCCAGACACTCGCCTCCATGCAATAATCCGGATAGAGCGGAAACGTCGAAAGA
>CALEJO010000105.1 GCA_937898155.1 uncultured Clostridia bacterium
GCTTTGCATTGCCATCTTCCCGCCTGAAAGAGTATTGTATAATGCCGTCTTCTATTTATTGGCTATCGGAGATGTTTTGGTGATTTTATGGGTGGAAATGAAGCTCGATTATTTCCGCACGGAAAGAGAAAAACAAGCCGAAGATCATTGCAGTTCCAACGGATGATGATCATTGTTATTTATTAAAAATTATTGAAAATATCAAGGAGAACGAATGATGCCTACTTCCAAATCCGCAAAAGCCCGTATGCAGGAGGCTGTCAAGAATGCCCATGAGTCGGGCAACAGTTTTCTTGCCAATGAAATCACGGCGAACGTCATGGTCGGAACGACGATGATGATCATTTTCGCCGTCATGTTGATCTGCCTGCTTCTCAACGAGGTCGGCGTTTTTACCGCCGATAAAGTCGTCATGCGTTGGGCGGTGCTTCTCGCTTCGATTGTGGAGGTCCCGATTACCGCGCTGAACTCCATATACGTCGGAACGAAGAAATGGCTGAGGATCCCGCTGATGGTGGACCTGATCATCGTCTGCGCCATTCTTTCTGCGGCGCTCGGACATAACATCACGCTCGTGATGGTGTTCCCGCTTGTCGTCAGCACGCGCTATTTCGATGAAAAATACACGCGGAACGTCGCTCTTCTGACGGCGGCGATCTTTGCCGTTGCGGGAATTGCGGGCGGTTTCCTCGGAATCGTGAATCTGAATATGCTTCATTTCCCGAAGGACGTATCTCTTTCCGTTGCCGCAGGCGAAAAACTTCGTGACGCGATTTCGGCTGCCGACATTGACCGCGCCTACTATACGAAGGAATTGTTCCTGAACGAATTTCTTCCCCGGTTTATCGTCTTCCTTTGCCTTTCAGTGTCTGCCCGCTACGTGGCAAGCCGCGGCAAACGAATGATCGAAATGCAGGCGGAAAACGCCGTGAAAACCGCACGGATCTCCACTGAGCTTGATCTGGCGACGAAAATCCAGACCAGCATGCTCCCGTGCATTCTTCCCGCGTTCCCCGATCATGAAAATATTTTGCTTCGCGCGGTTTATCACCCCGCGAAAGAGGTCGGCGGTGACTTTTACGACTATTTCAAAATTGACGAAACGCACGTCGGCGTCGTGATCGCGGATGTTTCCGGCAAGGGCGTCGGAGCGGCGCTTTTCATGACGATTTCCAAGACTGTATTGAAGAATCAACTCCAACTCGGCATTTCGCCCGCCGAGGCGCTGATGAACGCCAACCGTCAGCTCTGTGAAAACAATGATGCCGGTCTTTTCGTCACTTGCTGGGCAGGCGTGTATGACACCGAAGCCGGCGTATTGACTTTCGTGAACGCGGGGCATAACCCGCCCGTTCTTCTCAAAAAGGGCGAAAAGGCGAAATTCATCAAGCAGAGAAGCGGTTTCGTTCTTGCCGGATTGGACGGATTCCCGTATCAGCAGGAGGAAATCCAGCTTTCCGTCGGTGATGAGATGTTCTTCTATACCGACGGTGTGACCGAAGCGACGAACGCCGAAAACGTGCTGTATGGTGACGACCGTCTCCTGGCTTGCCTTGACAGATGCCATGAGCAGGAAGTCTCCGATCAGCTTGACACCGTCAAGGCGGACATCGATGCCTTTGTGAACGGCGCGGATCAATTCGATGACATTACCATTATGGCAATGCGGATTTCATAAAAAAGCAGCGAAATCAAAAAATCAGAAACGACCGATGACGGTCGAATAAGAGGATCTCAAATGAGTTTTTTGGATGATGGCGGAAAGGGAAACGATGTTCGTTCGCGTTTCGTGCTTTCCTCAAAGGGAAAAGGAGGGGCGGTTCTTGGCGGATCGCAGTCCGGTCGTGTCAAAGGTGAAAAAACCGTTGTTCCTATGTATTCGGATTTTTTCTCGCGCGCAAACGGGAATATGATGGTGACCGCCAATATGTATGAAATGCTCCATAAGGAGATTCAATCGGTGGTTGCGACCTATCCCGCAAAAGAAAAAATCCTTCTCAACGTGTATGTCGATTCCAAGTCCGCGACCGAATTGGATAAGACGGCGGAATGAAAGGGAATGCTTTATGACGATACTGGTGGACGCCGACGGCGTGCTGGAAAATCTGACGTCCGAGATTCTGTCGTTGCTCAACGAAAAATACGGGACCGACGTGAAGTTTGAGAACATGCGGGAGTGGGGCTTTTCCAATGCGTTCCCCGAACTGACGCGGGAACAGATCGCCTCCGCCGAGCGGGAAGAGACATTGTATGAGCGGATACGGCCGATCAGCGGCGCACCGGATTATCTGAAAAAACTGATGGACGAGGGAAACAGCGTCTATATTGTCACGAATACGCCCTATGAGGCCGTTTCGTTCAAGATGAAAAAGGTGATGGAACGGTTTTTTCCGTTTCTTCCGTGGGAAAATTTTATCATCACCGCGAAGAAGCAGATGATCAGGGGCGATGTGCTCATTGACGACGGGATCCATAATCTTGTGGGCGGAGAGTATCGGAAAATTTTGTTTGACGCCCCGTATAACCGGACGTATGATGCGGAAGCCAACGGGATGATCCGCGTTTTCTCTTGGAAAGAAATCTACGAAACGATTGCGCAAATGCGCCGAGAAACGAATAAATGACAGCGCCCGATCGGACGGGCGAAATGAATCGAAGGACGGGGGAAGAATGGAAAGTATAGTTGCTTTTGATAGGATCAAACCACTCTTGATTTCGGAAAATCATTCGGTGTCGGAAGTGCGCCGCCACGCGCGCAAGTTGGCAGAGAAGCTGACGGAGCGCATCGCGCCGACGATCCGCGCCTTTTTGCAGGCAAATGCCAACCTGGACAGCGCCATCGCACAGGTTTCGGCATTTCGCAATGAGACGATCCGTGTCGCGGCATTCGCCAGTATGGCGATGCACTGGCTGCCGACCATCATTCAACAGTTCCGCGCGG
>CALEJO010000106.1 GCA_937898155.1 uncultured Clostridia bacterium
GCATGCCGTCCTCCTCGATGTGCGCGACGTAGACTTCTTTGCTTAGGGCGTAGTTATTTCCATAGGTTGTCATGCAAATCAGCATCGTATCGTCTACTACGTATAGACCATAACTTTCCCGAAGATACATTTCGGGATTATCATAGATACATTTCGCGTCTGTCCCGTCCCATTTGATCCGGAAAATCTTCCCGTGGGACCAGTTTGTTTTGTTCAACGCCTCATCATAAAAGTTTTCATATTGAATCCCGTAGTAAATATAATCCGCATCGACATAGAAAATATTCCCATTTTCTCCGCCGCAAACCTCCGGTGGAACAATGAGTTCTTCATTCGTCTCGATATCATAAATATGAAGTCCGTTCCAAATAATCTCGCCGCTTGCCGTCACTTGTCTGAATGATGCCGCTTTGCTTCCGTAGCATCTGGAATTTGTGCATGTTCTATGAAGCGCATTCGCTTGTTCGCTCGTCGCCCGATAATCGCTCAAATCCAAGTTGGCTTCACCAAAGCCCTGATCTGTCCAAAAATACATCCGATCGTTATAGAAAAATTCTGGTGTCGATATAATTTTGGGATATCCCTGTTCGGCGGAAAGATTTCGCATTTCTTTCGTTTCAAGGTCGTAGCGAAGAAGCATCATCCAACCGTCACTTTTATTTTCATAAAAATACATATATCGGTCATAGGTTGGCGTGCCAAAAATATTTGATTTCAGTTTATATTCCATGCGGATATCCGTGCCATCGAATTTGCACGACAGGATTGCGGGATTCAATTCGCCTGTCGCCGGGTCTTGCCAAAATGAAATTTGATAGTAAATGCGGTCTTGATAAATGTGTGTAGAATATACAAAGCCCAAATTGATTGAATATGAAGTGCAACTGCCATAGTTATGCTCGCAAAGGGGATCAAAGCAAAGATGATATCCCTTGCCATCCGCTTTGCTGTAATAAGCAGAAAAATCATTTCTGTAATAGGAAGTAAAGAGGACGCGACTTTTGGTTTCGTAAAAAAAAGGACTTTGTATTGCATAAACCAGCTGATTTTGTAGAGAAATTTCAGAAGAATCTGACGAGGTTTCCGTCGGAACGGGTATGGATGTCGTTCCTGTGGGTGTTGTCCCGCAGGAGACGAGGAGAAAAACGAATAAAGCGAGAAGAATGGCAAGTAATTTCTTCATGAGCAACCTCTTTCTTTATATTGATTCAAATTCAGTTTATCAGAGAAATAAAAATAAGTCAAGCGGCGAGAGCCATTCGTTCATGATGCCATTATTTGAAAAGTGAGATCATTACGGATAGAATGTGAGATTTCCATCCCAACATCCACCGTTGCTTGTAATGATACAACCAGTAATAATTTTTTCGTTTTCATTTTTGCTTCCAATTTGTTATATTTATTTTTTCGGCTCCCGCCGCTTGACTTCAATCATATGCAAAGTTCCCTTCAAAAAATGGGAGAAACTATATGGTTTTTATTGTGAGATTTTTGGGCATACTTCACCCTTCGCGCGTCAGCGCGAAACCGTTTTGCGGAATTCGCTTTCTCTCGGAATTGACTTTCTTCCCGGTAGGAGAAAAAGCTGTCTATATAAACTACACGTTTTTCAAAAACGCTACAAGATTTTGAAAAATTCACAAAATATCCGTAAAATGTTTACAATTCGTTCACAATTCGGCGCGGTTTCGCCGATTTCGGGGCAAAAAGAAAAAGCGCTTTCTCCGAGGAGAAGGCGCTTTTTGCTTTGAATCGAATTATGCGTTCGTTTTTTTGCGGTCGAAGAGAGTGATGATCAGCGTGCCTGCCGCAAAGACGACGAGACCGGAGCCGATCGTGACGAGCGCGGCAATGCCATAAGAGACGCCCGTTGCCACGACGAAGCCGGAAATGATATAGGCGACAAAGTTGACCGCGGCGACAAAAAGCGCGTAAGGCAGCTGCGTTTTGACGTGGTCAATGTGGTTGCACTGCGCGCCGGAGCTCGCCATGATCGTGGTATCGGAGATCGGGGAGACGTGGTCGCCGAACACGGAGCCGGCAAGGATCGCGGAAATCGCGAGGATCGTCGCGGGCGCGACACCCGTGCCGAGAATGCTGACGGCAACGGGGATCAGAATCCCGAACGTGCCCCACGAGGTGCCCGTCGCAAAGCTGATCGCTGCGGCGGCAAGGAAGAAGATCGACGGGATCAACGCCGTGGCAAGACCGCCCTCCGCAAGCTGGCTCATGTTGTTTTCCACGAAGAGACGTGCGTCGAGGTAGCCGCCCTTGGCACCCATGATGCCGCTGAGCGTCCACGCGAAGAGCAGGATCAGAATCGCAGGGACCATGGATTTGAAGCCGGTGGTGAGGTGGTCGATGCATTCCTTGAAAGACATTGCTTTCGTGGCAATATAGACAATGAAAGTGATGATCAGCGCGATCACGGAGCCGACGCCGAGCGAGATGCCCGCGTCACAGTTCGAGAACGCTTCGATGACGTTTGCGGATTGAAGCTCCGCCGCCATGCCGCCGTCCCAGTCGTAGTAGAAGCCGTTATAGATCATGGAGCCGATGCAGCAGACGATCAAAATCACGATCGGCACCACGAGCTGCCAGACCTTGCCCGTTTTGCCGCTGTCATCGACATCGGTCGAGGGAAGCTCGGTCTCTCCCGAGAGGAGGTCGCCGGTCTCTTCGGCGATCTGCTCGTTTTTGCGCATTTTGCCGAAGTCGATGTGGAGAAGCGTATAGACGATCATCATGACGAGCGTGATGATCGCGTAAAGGTTGAACGGGATCGTCATAATGAACGTGACGATCGCGTTATCGCTGTCGAGGAAGCCGCTGACCGCCGCCGCCCACGAGGAGATCGGCGCGATGATGCAGATCGGCGCCGCCGTCGCGTCGATGATATACGCGAGCTTTGCGCGGCTGACCTTGAATTTGTCGGTGACGGGACGCATGACGGAGCCGACCGTCAGGCAGTTGAAATAGTCATCGACGAAGATCAGGCATCCGAGTCCGATCGTGGAGAGCAGAGCACCCTTTTTCGATTTCAGACGGGACGACGCCCATTCGCCGTAAGCGCGGGAGCCGCCGGTCTGGTTGAGGATCACGGCAAAGATGCCGAGCACGACGAGAAACACGAGGATGCCTCCGTTTTCGCCGAGTTTTTGCCCCATCAGCATAATAATATAGGAAAACGCGTTGAGAATGTTGCCGTTCGTATAGAAGAGCGCACCGACGAGAATTCCGACGAAGAGAGAGGGATAGACCTTCTTCGTCACGAGCGCCAGCAGAATGGCAACGATGGCGGGCACGAATGCCCAAAAGGTTCCGGACATGACAAATCTCCTTTTCTGTTATTTTTACGGCAGACCGGGCGATATGCCCACGCAAAGAAACAAAAAAGCCGACGCAAAATGCATCGGCTCTGAGTTTCAAATCTCAGGAGTTGTTCCGATAGCACTCCGCATTTCATTGCGACAGTCATACGAATCTTTTCCGTATGCCCAACCGCGCACGTCGCCAAACGTGCCGTTTCGGCGGAAATCCCTTTCTTTTTCCCTCAGCGATCTTGGCGGATCTTCGGAAAAATACTGATGAGTTCCGCGCCTCTATCTTCCGGTAAACCATAAAGAACGAAACAGGGGGGTTTTGAGTCCCTCGTTTCATTTCTTGCAGTATAACACGGTTTTTCCGAAATTGCAAGAGGTTTTTTCAAAAAAATTCATAAAAAGATAACATTTTCTCCTTTTTCGCAAGAAGATGCAAGGGAGGCGGCGTTTTGTCAGCGGGCGCGGAGAGCGCGATGAATAAAAATGCAAAAAAGCGGAATAAAGCGGATGCGCGCCGTCAGCGGCGGAGAGAAAATCATCTTGACAAAACGGCAAATATGTTTATAATGAATATTGTAAAATACCCGAGATATCGCTTGGGCTCGCAAAGGGGCACGATCGGTATCCGGCGCGGATCGGAACGGGCTATGTTTTGGCGATATCGCGCTTCGATCGAGTCTCAAAAAAGGAAGGATTGCAACATGAAAAAGGTATTGGCATTTGCACTCGCGTTTATGATGTGCTTCCTCGTTCTCGGCACCTATGGTTTTGAGGATGTCTGCACAGACCCGTGCTGTCATCACGACCATGCCGTGCACGCGGATGGGGGAAATACGGACGGAATTTATATGAAGGACGTGACTTCGACGTATAGTTCCTCCACGAAAAAGCTGACCGTTCGGCTCACGATCGGCCTGCAGTCCGGAGCGTCCAAAGTCAAAGGCGGCACTCTCAAATTCTCCGTGAATTCCAGCGCGCTCAGCAAACCTACCGTTGCTGCGGGCAGCAATCTGTTCGGCGAACTTTTGGGAACGACGAATCCCCGCGTGACGATCGGTGTGACAGACACCACTTTGACCGATACGGTGGAGATCAAGGTCGAAAGCGATACAACTCCGCTTCTGTCCGGCGGCACGATCATTTTGGAATTTGAGGTGGACGAGAGTCGTCTCACCATTCCCGCGTTGCGCAGCGTGAAAATTCTGGGCTTCGGCTCTGTGACGAGTCTCGAAGACGACGCGATCCCGTTTGATCCCAATGCCTGCGAATATCCGATCTATATCTGCGAGCACCGTCAAACGACAAAGCGCATGAATCCCGATACGACGTGTTCTACGCCCGGCGTGGAAGAGACGGTTTGCCTCCTTTGCGACGGCGTTCTCTCCCGTAGAGACGTGATGCCTGACAATAAGCATGAATACGATCTGACGAAGCCGCTGAAATGGCTCGTCGAGCCGACCTGCACGACCGCGGGACAGGGGCAGTTCAAATGCACCCGTTGCGGCACGCATTATGAATATCTCACGGTTCCGGCGAAGGGCCATCAGCTCGGCGAACGGTATCTGAAAAACGGCGTATATTATCAGAAATGCTCGGTTTGCGAGATGGAAGTTTATGCGGTCAACCAGTGCACGCACGACGCGAAAAATTATACGATGACCGGTGTGAAAACGGCTTCCACCTGCACGACCAAGGGCGTTGGCATTTATGTTTGCCCGGTCTGCGGCGCAGCCGAGGAACGCGAGCTTCCGCTCGCGGATCACACGGTGACAAATTGGACCGTGACGACGCCCGCGACCTGCACGGCGGACGGCGTGAAGACCGGCACCTGCTCGGTCTGCCACGCGACGGTCACTGCCGTCGCCGCAAAAACAGGACATACTTACGGCGATTGGGTTTTGACGACGCCCGCGACCTGCACGACGGACGGCGTGGAAACGCATACCTGCTCCGCTTGTCACGCCACCGAAACGAGAGCGGTTGCCAAATCGGGACATAACTATTCCGCGTGGATGACGACGACGGCTCCGACCTGCACCGCGGCGGGAACGCAAGCCCGCGTCTGCGAGTATTGCGGAGACAGGCAAGAACAGATTTTGCCCATGGTCGCGCATACCTACGGTGAATGGGCCGTGTCGAAGCCCGCGACCTGCTCCGCCGTCGGACAGGAGATCCGCCATTGCGTGAATTGCTCTGCCTCGGAAACGAGAACCGCCGAGATCAATCCCGATGCGCACACCTACGGCGAATGGACGGTCGAAGTTCTTCGCACCTGCCTTGCGGACGGTCTGCAAAAGCGCGTTTGCAAGGACTGCGGCAAAGAGGAAACCAAAGTCGATGCCTGCCTCGGACATCAGTTCGGGCCGACGATGATGGAAGGCAATGTGGCGGCGAAAATGTGTAGCGTCTGCGGCTACCGCGAGGAAGTCGAAACGCTGAAAAAAGGCAAAATGAAGACGCTGACGAATTCGCTCGCGTCCCTCGTCGTGTCCGGCGCGACCGCGGAGCAAGAACTCCTCTTTACGTTTGAGGATATGCCGACGGACATGGCGACCTATTACAAACAGTATCTGACGTTTGAAAGCGCCTATGTCTATTCGATCACCTCCGGCAGCGAAGCGCTCACCATGAGCGAAGAGATGACGCTGAAACTGATGCTCGACGATTCGCTGGAAGACAGCGCGGTCAGCCTGACGATGCTGAAAGACAACAGTGTTTATCCCGTCGAATGTTCGAGAAAGGGACAAACGTTGACGATCGACGGCGAAGCCATTACCGGGGCAGACGCGATCTTCGTGATCAAGGACGAGACGGAAAAATCCAATCTTGTGCTTCCGCTCGTGATCGTGGGAATTACGGTCGTCGGTGCTGGTGTTGCGCTCTATTTCGTTCTTTCCAACAGCAAGAAAAAGGAAAGCTCGTTTTAATTGAAAACCGGAAAGCGGGGTGTGAATCACCCCGCTTTTTTGCGCTTTGGGTGGCTTTGCCGTTCAAAAGAGGATCGGCGTTGCACGAGGTATCATCTGTTTTTCAAATTCAGAATCAGTCGAAAATTCAACCTGCGTTTCCCCGTCGCGCTTGTTTGTCGCGCGTTCGAGAACCATTCTCTGCATGATCTTGTGGGGAAACGAGCATCTCAGGTGGAAGCGGTGATGGAAATGATCAACAGCGGCGTCACGGGAGAGCTGGTAAACGTCGAGGATGGCGATACAAAGGTCGTCATCAAGGTGGAGGACTATGAAAGCTGAAATCAATCACGGAGGAAAAACGGAAGAGATCGTTTTTCCGGAAAATACCGTTTTCGTAAACTTCATGACGGAAAAATATAATATAATTTGTATGGACAATCATGACATCGCAAGCTTTTTCGGATTGGATGCGATCCTATACGAAAGAGACTTCGGCGGTTTGCCCGCAAAGCTATATGCGTGGATTGACCGTGACGGAGCGCTTGCGGACGAAATCCGACACGCATACGAAGGAATGGAGACGATCCATATTGAAGACGGCGATGCTTCGCTGAAAATCACCGTGTGACCGTCGCAACCAAAGAAAAAATGTCAGAAAAAGGCACCCATCGGGTGCCTTTTTCTGTTTTTTTTCCGAAGAAAAAACGGTTTTTCTGTTGATTCCGCTTTTGGTTTGATGTATAATGGAAGAGGAAATTGGGGAGTCTGTGCTTTTTTCACGGATTCACCCGGAAACGGAAGGTAGCATCATGCCAAACACACTCGCCGAGCGGTATCTGCAAGCGAAAAGAGCGCTTTTTGACCGCAAATACGCCTATCTCAACGAAAGACAGCGAGAGGCGGTCTATACGATTCAAGGACCGCTGCTCGTGCTCGCCGGCGCCGGCACGGGAAAGACGACGCTGCTCGTCAGCCGGATCGCCTATCTGCTTCGCTACGGCGACGCTTATTGGCAAACGAATGTCCCCGCGGGGCTGGACGAATCGCTCGTCGAGGAGCTGGATCGCGCGAAAACGTGCGAGATGAGCGACCTCGAAATGCTGCTCGAATCGTTCACGGACGAGCCGACGCGCGCCGAACCGTGGAGCGTGCTGGCGATCACGTTTACGAACAAAGCGGCGAACGAAATGAAAACGCGCCTTGAAAAAATGGTCGGTGCCGACGCGACGCGCGACCTCTGGTGCGGCACGTTCCATTCGATGTGCCTGCGGATCCTGCGCGCGCACGCCGACAAGCTCGGCATGGATCGCTCGTTCACGATCTATGACGCCGACGATACGAAAAAAACGATCGTCGAGTGCATGAAGCAACTTAACCTCGACGACAAAAAATTTCCGCCGAAAACGGTGATCGCGCAGATCAGCGCGGCGAAGGATCGCCTGCTGACACCGAAGGAATTCGACGCCGAGGTCGGGAACGATTTCCGCCTGCAACAAATTTCTTCGCTCTATACGCTCTATCAGACGCGCCTCGAAGAGTCCATGGCGGTCGATTTCGACGACATCATCATGAAAACGGTGCTTCTGCTCCGCCGCGAGCCCGACGTGCTCGCACATTATCAGAAGAAGTTCCGCTACGTGCTCGTCGATGAATTTCAAGACACGAACTATGCGCAATTTGAATTGGCGAAGCTCCTCTCGGGCGGCTGGCAAAACCTGATGGTCGTCGGCGACGACGATCAGAGCATCTATAAATTCCGCGGCGCGACGATCGAAAACATCCTGCGCTTTGACGAGCAAATTCCGAACACGAAGATCATCAAGCTCGAAGAGAATTATCGCTCCACCGAGAACATCCTGAACGCGGCAAACTCCGTGATCCGCCACAATTTCGGGCGGCGCGGCAAAGAGCTTTGGAGCCGCGCGGGCGAGGGCGAAAAGGTTTTCGTCAAGCAGTTTGACAATCAAATGGAGGAATCCAAGTTCATCGTCAATAAGATGATGGAGCTCGTGATCCGCGAAAAGCGCAAATACGGCGATTTCGCCGTGCTGTATCGCACGAACGCGCAATCGAACGCGATCGAAAACGTGCTGATGCGGAGCGGGATCCCCTATCGCGTGATCGGCGGCAGACGCTTCTTCGAGCGCAAGGAGATCAAGGACGTGCTTGCCTATCTCTGCGTCGTCAATCATCCGAACGACAATTTGCGTCTCGAACGCATCATCAACGAGCCGAAACGCAAGATCGGTGACGCGACGATGAGCGCGGTGCGCTCGATCGCGGAGATGAACGGCATCGGGATGTTTGAGATCATGGAAAACGCCGACGCGTATCCCGCGATCGCCAAGGCAAAGAGCAAATTCGAGCCGTTCGTTTCGCTGATCCATTCGCTCCGCAAAATGGCGGAAACCGAGCCGCTCTCGGAAATCGTGCGCGCCACGATCGAGCAGTCCGGCTACCTCGATATGCTTCGGCAGGCGGAAGAAAACGGTGAGGACACCTCCCGCCGCGAAAATGTGGAGGAGTTTATTTCCAACGCGGTGGAATATGAGCGCGCGAACGAAAACGCCACACTCGGCGCGTTCCTCGAAGAGATCGCGCTCGTCACGGATATCGACGATTACGACAGCGCCGCGGAAGCGGTCGTGCTGATGACGATCCACAGCGCCAAAGGGCTGGAATTCCCCGTCGTCTTTTTGCCGGGCATGGAGGAGGGCATCTTCCCGAGCCAGATGTCCGCGTTTTCCGCGGATGAGCTGGAAGAAGAGCGCCGTCTCGCCTATGTGGCGCTGACGCGCGCGAAACAACGTGTCTTTGCGCTTTGCGCACGGGAACGGCTTCTTTACGGCAGAACGCAGTATAACGCGAGATCGCGCTTCCTCGACGAGATCGCGCCCGAATATAAGACGGAGGAATCGCCCGATCCGAAGCCGAAATTCCGCACGGAATTCGGGGAGAAAACAAAAAAGTTCTCGTTCTCAAACGAGTTCACATCGCAGTCCTCGCTGTCGAGCGACGTCGGCAAAACGAGAGCGCCGGAAACCTTTGTGACAGGCGACCGCGTCAGCCACTACATGTTCGGTGCGGGCACGGTTTTGTCCGTGCGCGAAATGGGGGCGGATATCCTTTATGAGGTCGCGTTCGATCGCGTCGGCACGAAAAAGCTGATGGCGACTTATGCGAAGTTGAAAAAGATTTAAGCGGCAAAGAAGCGACGGGGATATTTCGCGGCGTGACGAAAGAGCAAAAAAGATGCCCGCGTTCTTATGGAATGAAAGGAGAATCAACATGAAAAAAACTCTTGCTTTTATATTGTTTATTATCCTGCTGTTTCTCGTTTCCTGCGGAGAGACACAGCCAACGCTTTATGGCATAAGTGGTAAAAATTTGTTTTATGAACTGCCGTCACGGATTGTCTTCACAGATGATAGTGGTGCCGGAATTCAGAATTATTATTACAGCAAAGCAGACGGGACGGTATATCCGTTTTGCTTCGATCCGCTTTGCGGGCATAAAATAAGCTCCGACTGTATGTCGGTGCAAGCCGATCTTTTCGCCGAAGGACCTGTCTATATCGGCAATCGGTTTTACTATCGAAGTATTGATAAAAACGAGCTTCGCATCATCGAAACGTGCTATTCCTGCGCATTTGACGGAACGGATATTCGGGAGGAATTCACCGTTTACGGCGGGATGAGATCCGGCACAAGCGGTGGCTATCAGCCGCCTGTTTTGGGCATTGTGCCGACGGATCGCTATATTTACGTGTTCACGATCCAGCCGGACGGAACGCGCGGCATTCTCCGCTACGATACGCAGGCGCGGGAGTTGCTCGATCTTTCCGATGGGGTGAGCGGAATCAGCCCGAACGGGCTTTATATGGCACCGTCCACCTTGTTTGTTTTTGGTGACAAGTGCTTTTTCGGCACGGTCGAACAGGACATTCCGTTTCATGGTTTTGTTTCTGATGTGCTGCCGACTGTTTACGAAACGCATTATTATGAAGCAAATCTTGACTTTTCAGAGAAAAAGGAGAGCGAACTCGCCGAAAAGCTTTTGACCGGAGGATATTCCTATGGGGATTTTTTCGGTGACACCGTTTGCATCAGCAACTCCACCAAATCCGGCGATCCGGTGACGATCAAAACGCTGAACGCATCCTCGGGAGAGGAAACTGTTCTGCCGGCTTCGGAGATCGGGTTCAGGGATGTTTTCGTGTTCTATTTCGACGGTGAATATTGCTATTTTCAGTCCTATGATAACCGAATTTGTATTGGAAAAGGCAGCAGCAGGAAAGACGTATATAATTCGTATGGCGGAAAAATTTATCGTGTCAAACCGGATGGAAGTGACCTCATGCTGGTTTGCGATCAGCCGAACTTCCTCACCGAAGGCAGCATGATTATCTGGGAAAACAAGGCGCTGGTTTTGGGAAATATCTACGTCACCAAGGACGACGGGACGGTCGGACTTGGGAACAAGGACAAATACGGGAATCTTGAATTCTGCCTTTTTGAGGCGACGATTCAAGAGGACGGCACATGGTCGCCGCTCACGAGAGTGCCGTATGTATTTGAAGAATGAGGAGAATCGTGATCGAAGCAAGAAAGGCACCCGCAGGGGTGCCTTTTTGATATTGGAGTTATCCTCCCGGCGCGGCGGTGCAAGCAGTCTCGGAACGAAGCTAAAAGAAAGGCGAGGCAAGTATTGACAGGAGGAAGACGGCAATGCTACAATAAAGAAAAAGCGGAGGTGGGCTCTATGGAACTTTTCAGAAACAACGGCTATGTGTATTCTGTTTCTCCCGACGGGGGAGAACTGTTTTTCGATCACAGTATAGAAAAGAGGAGCGGGCATCTCGGCCACGCGATGGTCGAATACGAGCCGGGCAAGATCCTCGACTTTTTCCCGAATTGCAGCGGCGAAGGTTGGGGCGGCCACAACGGCAACGGTTGGATGGAATTTTGCCGCAGCGAGGACGCCGGAAAAACGTGGAGCGCCCCGGAGCCGTTCCCGTATTCCAAGACGCTTTACGATCTGAATCTCGGCATTACCTCGATGTGCGAAAAAGCGGTCCGCACCGATTGTGGAAAAGTCATCGTGTTCAATGTGATTTGCGATACGATCCAAAACCACGGGTGCGGCTGGGAGCCGTTCGGTATTCCCACGTTTGTCTGCACGCTTGACGGCGGCAGAACTTGGAGCAAAGCCGAACGCGTGGGCGACCGCCGCGGACGTATTTACGACGCCTGCTATCAGGACGGGACGATCTATGTACTTCTCGAACAGGGCGATAACACCGCGCGCGGCACGCATTGCGAGTATCATCTTTTTTGCAGCACCGACGACGGCGCTTCTTTTGAAGAGCGGTCGATTCTCCCGATTTGCTCGCGTTTCGACGCAAGCTGTTTTTACGGCGCGCTCGTCCGGCTTCCCGACGGAAAGCTCGCGGCGTATCTCTATTACGACCGCGACGACGAATTTCATATCCCCTATACCGTCAGCTCCGACAACGGAAAGACGTGGGAGCTTCCGAAAGAGGCATTTTTCGCAAAGCGAATCCGGAATATGCAGATCGCCTCTCTGAACGGCACTTATTTCTGCGCGGGACGAAGCGGCTCCCACGGAGAGGTGGAGGAAAAAGAGCACAATATCATTTATTGCTCTGCCGACGGCATCCATTGGGACGAGGGACATTATCTCAAAAAGTGTATCGCCGGTTGCGGCGCGTATTCCAACTTTCTGCTTGTCAAGGGGGCAGAGACACCGTATCTTCTGTATCAGGCGTCGTGGGCATACGAAAAGAGCAGAACCAACATCTATCATTGGTCTTTGACGGCGGAGCCGGAAACAAAATAGAAAAGCATTTCAAAAGAAAAAGGATATGACACAATGAAGATTTCAGAATATCAAAACAGTTTTTCCAAAACGTTCGGGCAATATCCCGACAATCTGTGGCTGAGTGTGCGCGGGGAGCCCTTTACGATTTACGGCCTGTGCGACCCGTGCGACGGCACGCCGTTTCACCGCTTTGCGCCCGAGGTCGGCAAGGCGATCAGCAAAAGCGTGGATGAGCTGAACTATAACCCGGCGGGCGGCAGGGTGACGTTTATGGCGGATTCGCCGTATATCGCGCTCTACGCGACCTTTCCGACATTGAAAGCGCGCCCGAATATGTCGCCGACGGCAACGGTCGGATTTGACGTCTATACGATCGGCGACGACGGTTCGCAATGCTTTATCGGTTGCATGATTCCCGATCTCGATTCGGGGAAAAACGAATATATGTATTCGATCAATTCGCGCACGCGCCCCGGTGTGATGAAAAAATATATGATCCATTTCCCGATCGCCGATGCCGTGAACGACGTTTACATCGGTGTTGACAAAAACGCACAGCTCATGCCGTGCCCCTCGCCGTATCTCGATCGGAAACCGCTCGTCTTTTACGGCTCGTCGATCACGCAGGGATGCTCGGTCTCGCCCCCCGGATATACTTACGAAAACCACATCAGCCGCCGCCTGCGGATGGATTATATCAATCTCGGTCTGAGCGGGAACGGCAAGGCGGAGGACGCGATCGTGGACTATATGGCGGGGCTGGAAATGTCGGTCTTTATCTCCGATTACGATTTTAACGCGCCGGACTGCGAGTATCTGGAAAAGACGCACCACAGAATGTTCGAGAAAATCCGCGCGGCGCACCCCGATATCCCTTATATTATGATCACAAAGCCCGATTGCGATATGCATCCGAAGACGGACGCGGCGCGCCGCGAGGTCATCCGCCGTTCCTTCGAAAAGGCGATCGCCGACGGCGACAAAAACGTGTATTTTATCGACGGCTCGACGCTCTTCGGCGACGTGGACCGCGATTCGTGCTTCGGCGACAACGTTCACCCGAATGATATCGGGCACTACCGTATGGCAAACGTCATCGGTGAAGTCATCCGATCGGTATTATAAAAGAATCGGAATACCGTTTCCGACCATCCCGCAGCAAAGGATCAGAAATAAAAAAGAAATGGTGGAGTCGTTATGAAAAAAGAGATCAGAGACGAAGAACTGAACGAAAGAATCGCATTGAATTTTAAGAGGATATCCGATTCCGCCTATTATCAAATGCCCGCGGTGTTTTCTCCGATCGAATACGATTGGCCCGGAGATAAGGAAGGGCGTGCGCTCCTTGCTTATGTTTCGCATTACAAAATCACCGGCAAAAAAATGCCGTCGATGGAGCCGATGATCGAAGCGTTTCCGAGTAAAGTCAACGAGCAAGGGTATTTGGGCGTTGTCTATCCGGATGCGCTCTTTGAACAACAGCTTTCGGGGCATTCCTGGGTCCTTCGGGGACTGTGCGAATATTACGAGCAGTTTGGAAACGAGTCTGTCCTTCGGATGATTGACAAAATCGTGGAAAATCTCTATATGCGGACAAAAGGGCTTTTCTCTACCTATCCGACCGACCGAACCAAAAAGGCGGGCGGCGGTGTCGTCGGCAACTCGACCGATGTTTCCGGCGGATGGCTTTTATCAAGCGATATCGGATGCGCGTTTATGAGCATTGACGGACTGTCGCACGTTTTTCAGATCACAAAGAACCCTGCCGTAAAAGAGTTGCTCGACGAAATGATCGACGTTTATCTGTCGATCGATAAGGTGGCGTTGCGTGTGCAGACGCATTGCACGCTGACTGCCGGTCGTGGCATGATGCGTATGTATGATGTGACGGGAGAAGAACGGTATATAAATGGTGCCAAGGCGATCTACGATCTTTACGTTTTTGGCGGAGGGATGACCTATACCTATCAGAACTTGAATTGGTGGGGCAGACCGGATACGTGGACGGAGCCGTGCGCCATCATTGACTCGCTCATGTTGGCACTCGAACTGTATCGGGTGACAAAAGAGGAGGCATACCGAAAAACTGCCGCCAGAATTTATCATAACGGGTTTCCTACGCTGCAAAGAGACAATGGCGGCGCCGGCACGGATACGATTGTCACGGATGATAGCCCGTGGGACGATCTCGGCGCTTTGATGTTTGAGGCGTGTTCCTGCTGCACTATGCGTTTGTCGGAAGGATTATGGTATATCCGTGAAAACAAAGCGCTACTGTTTGCCGAAACCGACGGAAAGGTCACAAAAAACGGAAACGGTGTGTATATGGATGGGGATATCCTTTATGCCTTGCCGGACGAAGCCCTTTTGCCGTATGCCGAGGAAAAGGTTTTGGTGGACGGCATGGCGCTTACCCCTATCGTAAAATACTATAAGGTGCCGAAAGATATCATCATGACCGCAAGGCAACGGATTCTTTTCCGATAAAGGCGATCCTAAATAAAAAACTCAGCCACATCCTCTCGGATTTCTCCATGACGATGTGGCTGATTTTTTGCAAAAAACGACGCCTATTGAGGACGGAAAAGATTCGTTTTCATTCCGCGAGCAACAGCTGTGCCGCTCCCTCGCCGAGCGAGAGCATGGTGCGGGACAGACGCGCGCTTGACGCGGCGATATGGGAAAAAGAGGCACCGCGACAGGCAACGAGAAGATTGTCGTATTCCTGCGGGCGCAGACAATCCGCGGGAATGCCGTAGGGCGAATCGATTTCGCGGCAACCGCTTTCTCCATGGGAATCGAGCGCGTGATCGGCGATCGCCACCGCGTCTTTTGGAATGATGCCGCTTCGGACGTCCTGCTCAGTCAGGACGCGTCTGCCGACGAGCCGATAACTTTCCCGAACGCCGGGCATGGGAAAGATTTCGGCAAGCGCATATCCCGAAAGTCCTTTCTCCTTTTGCAACCAATCGAGATAAGAGCGGGCGAGCTCAATGCCGTGCGAAAATGCGTCTTCGCGGCGCAGAAATTCTCCGCCGGAGAGGGTGGGGAGCATATTGACGTTGATATCGCCGTTCGGATAACAGTTGAAGCAGGAAACGCACCCGATCGGCGGCGGAACGGCTCCTGTATAGGGATCGGTATGCTCCGACTCCGCTTTGCGAAGACGAAAGACGATCGACGCGCCGTTGATGCGCGTCTCGTCCGAAACGTCCGGGGCACCGGGCTCTCCGTATTCCGCCCGGCTTTCCGCGCCCGTGCGCGTCCGGCAGTTTGCCGCGCGGGCAAGAAGAATATCGCCGGAAGCGTCAATATATTGTTTTGCGATGACGCAAATTTCCTGCTTCTCCTTGTCGTGCAGCCGTAATTCCGTCACACGGCGTCCGTCGGTTTTGCATCCGAAAAATGAGGTCTCGGGCAAAAACCGCAAATGCGGAAAATCCAGCAGTTCGAGCATGACCTGTTCCATTGCGCGCGGCTCAAATTGAAACCGCCGCCAGCGGTCGGAGTCGTTGCCCGAAAGCGATCGACAGCGAAAGAGCGTGTCTTCATATTTTGCCGTCGGATCGGGGACGGACAGCCCCCAAGGGAATCGGGCAAAATCCGAAATGCCGCTCCCCGGGAAGAGCAGTTCTCCGTTTGGAACGGTGCGGCAAACCGCCGCGGCGCCCGGAATGGCGGACAGCCGTTCCGCGAGCAGCCAATGCACGTTTCCCTTGCAAACGCCCGGCTCCCAACAGTTGACACCGCCAAAAACGGAGGTGCCGCCGGGTCCGGGATTTTTGTCGATGAGGACGACCGATACGCCTGCCGACGCGAGCGTAAACGCCGCCGCAAAGCCGGCAGAGCCCGCGCCGAGAATGGCGACATCGGAAAAAAGCTGTTTCATAAGGGCATCCTTTCAAAAATCAGATCGGGTCCATCTCCTGTGACATTCCCCAAACCGTGATATCCTGAACAACGGCACCTTGCGGCATATTGGCGGCGAAGAAAACGGCGGATGCGATATCGTCGGTGGTAAGCGATTGCGTGATTTCACCGATCCCCGCGCTTTTTTGGAAGCCGGTCGATGCCGCGGCGGGAATGACACAGGTGGCACGTGCGCCGTATGGACGCAGTTCGACGTATAAACTCTTTGTGAAGTTCAATACGCCCGCTTTCGCGGCGGCGTAAACAGACCAATCGCGCCAACAATGGTTGGCACAAACAGAGGAAATGTTGATGATTGTGCCGCTTTTCTGCGCTTTGAAAACGTCTGCGAAGATCGAGCAGGCGTAAATGACACTATTCAGGTTGAGAGAAATGGTCCGATCGATGTCTTGCCGTTCAAATTCTTCGATCTCGGCGATTTTAACACCGCCGCCGGCATTGTTGACGAGCACGTCGATTTTGCCGTATTGACCGAGCAGATATTTTTTGAAGGTGAGCCATCCCGCATAATCGGTCACGTCTAACGTATAACCGTCCGCGAAGCCGTTTTCGCGCACGACGGCGGCCACTTTTTCGGCGTTCCGCGATACGGCGATCACGGTGTCGCCCGCGGCGGCAAATTTCTTCGCGGTCGCAAGTCCGTATCCGCCGGTTGCGCCGGTAATCACAACGATTCGATTCATAAGCAGATTCCTTTCACGAGTTTTTTGTGCAACTCCATTATATCATTTTCGGGAAAGAAAGGCAAGTGTTTGGACCATAATAAGGGAGCATTTGTGAAAAAATCGGACACGTCATCTCGGTTTTCTCCGAAATGACGTGTCCGACTTGTTTTTTTATTCCGTTCTCAAAAAGCTCGATTATTTCAAGCTCTCTTCGACGGCGACAGCCACCGCGACGGTCATACCGACCATCGGGTTGTTGCCCGCGCCGATCAGTCCCATCATCTCGACGTGTGCCGGCACGGAGGAAGAACCCGCGAACTGCGCGTCGCTGTGCATTCTGCCCATCGTGTCCGTCATGCCGTAAGAGGAAGGACCTGCCGCCATATTGTCGGGGTGAAGCGTTCTGCCGGTGCGCCG
>CALEJO010000107.1 GCA_937898155.1 uncultured Clostridia bacterium
AGCGTTCCGCTCGACCGAAGTATAAAAGATTTGACTTCCGGCGCTACGCGCGAAAAGTAAGTGCGCTGCCGGCGCGGAGCGCCTGCATGGCTCGAAGTCTGTGCAAACTTTTAACCGTGTGGCTCTTTTCTTCCGCTTTTCTCCCGAGAAAAGCGGATATCTTTCTGTCAAAGAAAAAGCTGGCGTTCCCATAAAGAAAAGCGAGAGTCCCGCGCCGAAACGCGGGACTCTTTTGTTCGGCGGATCAGCCGCCGAGATATGCTTTTTTGATTTCGGGGCTGTCGGCAAGCTCTTTGCCGGTGCCGCTCATTACGATGTTGCCGGTTTCGAGGACGTAGGCGCGGTCGGCGATGCCGAGCGCCATGCCGGCGTTCTGCTCGACGAGCAGGATCGTCGTGCCCTCCTCGTGAATCTGCTTGATCAGATCGAATACCTGCGAAACGAGCAGCGGGGAAAGCCCCATCGAGGGCTCGTCCAACATCAGAAGCTTCGGATGGCTCATCAGCGCGCGGCTCATCGCCAACATCTGCTGTTCGCCGCCCGAAAGCGTGCCCGCGATTTGCTTGCGGCGCTCACTCAGGATCGGGAAGCGCGCATAAGTCTTTTCGAGGTCTTCGTTGAATTTTTTGGCGTCCTTTTCGAGATAGGCGCCCATCAGGAGATTTTCGTAAACCGTCAGCTCCTGGAAAATGTGGCGTCCCTCCGGCACCTGCGTGATGCCGAGCTGGACGATCTTGTGCGCCGGGAGCTTGGTGATCGGCGTGCCCTGATAGGTGATCGAACCCGTTTTCGAGTGGATCAGTCCCATAATGCTTTGCATCGTCGTGGTTTTGCCGGCGCCGTTGGCACCGATCAGCGTGACGATCTCACCTTCATTCACTTCAAAGCTGATGCCTTTGAGGGCTTGAATGACACCGTAATATACGTTCAGGTCTTTGACTTCCAGTAATGCCATATGCAGTCCTCACTTTCCGATATACGCTTTGACGACGGCGGGATCGTTCAGCACGTCCTCGACCTTGCCGTGTGCCAACACGGTGCCGAAGTTCAGAACGGTGACCTCGTCGCAAAGCCCTGCCACGAATTTCAGATCGTGCTCGATGAGCAGGATCGTCATGTCGAATTCATCGCGGAGCAGACGGACGATGCGCATGAGGTCTTCCGTCTCATTTGGATTCATGCCTGCGGCGGGCTCGTCGAGAAGCAGGAGCTTCGGATCGGTCGCCAGCGCGCGCGCGATTTCGAGCTTGCGCTGTTTGCCATAGGGCAGGTTATAGGCGAGATTGTTGCGATCCTCTTCCAGCCCGAAAATGCGGAGAAGCTCTTTCGCCTTGGCGCGCATTTCTTTTTCCACGCGGAAATGCTTGCGCGTGCGGAAGATCGTGTCAAAGAGCGTGGTGCGGTATTCGGGGCGGTTGTGGAGCCCGACCATCACGTTGCGGACGACGGTCATATTGTTGAACAGACGGATATTCTGGAACGTGCGGGCGATGCCGTGGTGGTTGATCGCCTCCTGCCCGAGCCCGTTCAGTTTTTTGCCGTTCAAATAGAAGAAACCGGTCGTCGGGCGGTAAACGCCCGTGATGATATTGAAAATCGTCGTTTTGCCGGCGCCGTTCGGACCGATCAGACCGTAAATCTGCCCCTTTTGAATTTTGATGTTGATGTCCTGCGCGGCTTTCAGCCCGCCGAACGAAATGCCGAGATGCTCGGTTTCCAAAACGAAATCGCTCATGTCCGATCGTCTCCTTTCTTCGGTGCGTCCGGCTTTGAGGTGTCCGAAACGCTGATATCCAGCGAGAGGAGCTCATCCATCGCAATTTTCGTCGGCACGCGATCCCATTTTGCCTCGTCCTCGCGGACCTTGGCGGGATCGGCGCTCGGCTTGCGGATGCGCGCGAAAAGATTTTTCACGCTGTATTTGGTGCGGAAATTCTTGAAAGCGGGCGCGTTGTTATAAATGACGATCGCCACGAGGATCAGCGCGTAAAGGAGGTTTTTCAGCACGGCGAGGTCGCCCGTCAGAATGGACGTGAGCTTGACGTTGAGGAACGTGACGAGCGTCGCGGCGATAATGGAACCGTTGATGCTGCCCATACCGCCGAGCACAACCATGACGAGGATCTCGATCGAATAGTTATAGTCGAATTGATCGCAGCGCACGGTATAATTCGAGAAGCTGTAAAGCACGCCCGCGATGCCCGCGAAGAACGCGGAAACGGTGAACGCGAGGAGCTTATAATAGGTGACGTTGATGCCTGTCGCTTTCGCGGCGATCTCGCTGTCGCGGATCGCGGTGATCGCGCGGCCGTGACGGCTGCGGAGCAGATTTTGAATGACCGCGAGCATGATCAGCACGAGCACGAGCGCGTAGAGGAACAGCTCGTGACGGGAATAGCGGGGCGTCGGCAGACCGTTGGCGCCGCCGAAGCTTTCGGCACTCGTATTCTGGAAGATCGAGCGGACGATCTCACCGAACGCCAGCGTGACGATCGCGAGGTAGTCGCCTTTGAGGCGAAGCGCCGGCAGACCGATGATGACGCCGCACACCGCGGCGCAAAGTCCGCCCGCGATCAGCGAAACGAGCAGAACCCAAGGTCCGCCGTTCGAGGCGGAAAGAGAATCGCCCGCGCCGGAGGCGTTGACGAGCAGGACGCTGACCTTGCCGCCGAGATACGCGCCGACGCACATGAAGCCGGCGTGTCCGAGCGAGAGCTCGCCGAGGAAGCCGACGACGAGTTGCAGTGAGACTGCCAGAATCACGCCGATCGTGATTTTTTCCATCAGGAATTCATTTGCCATGGAGACGTTTCCCGTCAGCGCCAGCGCGACGAAGACGAGCGCGATCGCTCCGATGACGATATAGTTGATATAGTGTTTCCACTTGATCGAAGAGAAGCTCATACCTTTTCCCTCCGTTTCTTGCCGAGAAAGCCGGTGGGCCTGACGAGCAGAATGAGAATGAGAATGGAAAATTCAATGGCATCGGTATAAGGAGAGAGCACGGCGATCTTGCCGCAGACGGTTTCGACCATGCCGAGCAAAAAGCCGCCGAGCATCGCGCCGGGGATCGAGCCGATCCCGCCGATGACGGCCGCGGTGAATGCCTTGATGCCGGGGAGTGCGCCGAAGGTCGGAGAGATATAGGGCGCTTTGAGAAGCTTGAAGAAGCCGGCGAGCGCGGCGAGCGCGGAGCCGATCGCAAACGTAATGGAGATGATCTGATTGACGTCGATGCCCATCAGCTGTGCGGCATCGCGATCCTCCGAAACGGCGATCATAGCGCGTCCGGTCTTGGTATATTTGACGAAAAGCGTCAGCGCGATCATGACGACGATCGTGCAGGCGAGCGTGAGAATGGTATATCCCTGAATTTTCAGTTCTCCGAGAGAGAGGACGCCGAAATCGGGCAGAGAGACGTATTTGACGGCGGAGCCGAACGCGATCTGCGCGAGACTTTGAAGCAGATAGCTGACGCCGATCGCCGTGATCAGCACGGCAAGCGGGGATGCTCCGCGAAGCGGTTTATAGGCGACGCGCTCGATGAGAAGCCCTGCCGCGACGCAGATCACGACGGCGAGCAGCATGCCGACGAGCGGAAGTCCCGTCATATTGATGAAGACGAGGATCGTATAACCGCCGACCATAATGATATCGCCGTGCGCGAAGTTCAGCATTTTGGCAATGCCGTAAACCATCGTATAGCCGAGCG
>CALEJO010000108.1 GCA_937898155.1 uncultured Clostridia bacterium
CAAGCGTTGTGCAGGCTTCTGTATTGGTGCGGCAGGAAAGTGTTTAAGGTTTCTGGGGGTGTGGGGGCGTCTTGCAAGACGCCCCCGCGTCGTTCCTACACCAGCCAGCCGAGGGCGCAGCCGCCGACGACGCCGGCGGCATAGAGGATCAGCAAAAGCAGGAGTGTTTCCTTTTTGTTGCGGTTCATCCGCGCGAGGACGAGCAGGCCTGTGCCGGACGAGACGAGAAGCCCCGCGAGCATCGCGCTGCCGCTGATGACGCCGCCGAGATAAAGCTCCGCGATCAGCACCGAGCCGGCGCAGTTCGGGATCAGTCCGATCACGGCGGTGAGAAACGGCAAAAAGAAGCGTCCCGCGCCGGAAGCGAGCGAGCCGATCGTCTCTTCGCCGATCCAGAAAATCACCGTATTCAGCACGAACGTGATGAGCAAAATGAAAAGCGCGATATGCACGGTATGATGCAGAGCGGAGCGGAAAATGCCGTTTTCACAGTGGCAATGCTCGTCCTCGCAAAGGTGCGAAAACTCGCGGTTTTCCCGTCTGTGACCGAGAAGGTGCAACGCGAAGTCGATCAGAAATCCGACCGCGATTCCGCAGACGGCTTTGATGCCGACGAGGAGCAAAATGCGGACGGGGTCTGCCTTTTCCGAAATCATGACCGGGATCATCTCATCCGAGGTGGAGAGGAAAACGGCGAACATCGTGCCGATGGAGATCACGCCGCCGGAATAGAGACTTGCCGCCGAGGCGGAGAAGCCGCATTGCGGCAGAATGCCGAGGATTCCGCCGACCGCGGGACCGAAAACACCGGCGCGCGCGGTAAATTCTTTTGCTTTTTCGCCAGCTTTGTGTTCCGCCCATTCGAGAATCAGATAGGTCAAAAATAAAAACGGGAGCAATTTGAGCACGTCAAGCAGAGTATCGAGGATGACGTCGAGCATACAGGGTCCTTTCTTGAAGAAGACCTTCTCGCGAGAGAAGGTCCTTTTCGGTTCAGAATAAAACGGAAGCGAGTTTTTCTACGGTTTCGTTCGTGAATTCGCCGAGTTCGACGTCGGGCACGAGCGTCCATTCTTCTTCGTGCGTGATCGTCTCGTTTTTGCCGATCTTGCGGATCGGAGAAAGCGATTCCAGTTCCATAAACAGATTGCAGGAATACATCTCGGCAGAACAACCGAAATCGGGATAGGTCGCCGTGCCGTGCTCGGTGACGAACGATTTGACGAGTGCCTGCCCGTGACCCAGGTAAGCCGCTTTGCCGACGGTATCATTGAGACCGATTTTGGTCGGACGCTCGACCGCGGGGTCCTGACGGAACGCGATATCATGCTCGCCCCAGAAGAAATGCGGATCGCTCATGTCGGTATAGGGCCAAATGGCGAGGGAGCGACTCGGGAGAAGTCCCGTATCTTCCGTCGGCAGAGGCAGAACGGCGACACCGTTTTTGTCCATGACGGAGAGACACCAAAGCGCGCCCTCGACAGCGGTTTTCTTTGTGTTTTTGACGGCGTGCGTCAATTTGACTTTCGGCTCGTTCTCGTCCATTGCGACCGTGAGGGAAAATTGCAGTCCCGTCACGTCCTGCACGGGCGCTTCAAAGGTGGCGCCGCTCGGATTCACGGAATAAACGACCTTGTCGCAATCGGGATAATAGGTTTCGGGGAATTTTTCGGGGGAGAGCCACATCCGGTGACCGCCGTAAATATTCCAGGTCTTGCCCTCGCCGAACACGGAGGAGACATCCTGCGTTTTCTGACGCTCGATGTCCTCGAACATCAGATTTTCCCGCCCCGCGAGGTTGCATTTGATGATACGGGGACCGAGGTCGATGGTGACGTAAAGCTCCATCGCGCCGTTCGAGATGGAGAGGCATTTGCCGTAATTTTTGTATGTGGTTTCTTTGACGGTAATCATATATCGGAAATATCCTTTCTTTCATTCATTGGAAATCTATATAAAACGGCTGTGCCGCAGAAGTCAAAATGAAGCGGAAAGGATCATTTTTTTCCTTGTTCTTTTTCGGTTTTGAGCGCTTCCAGCTCTTTCATGAAGGTGTCGAGGTCCTTGAATTCGCGATAGATCGACGCGAAACGGACATAGGCGACGTCGTTGAGCGCTTTGAGCTTTTCCATGACCAGAACGCCGATGTGCTTGGACGTCACCTCGCGCGTCAGAGAGTTTTGCAGTTCGGCTTCCACCTCGCTGACGACAGTCTCCATCTGATCGACGGTGACGGGGCATTTATAGCAGGATTTCATAATGCCGTTTAGGAGCTTGGTTTTGTCAAACGGCTCGCGGGTATTGTCTTTTTTGATGACCATCAGCGGCAGACTTTCGATGACCTCGTAAGTCGTGAAGCGATTTTGGCACGAAAGACACTCGCGGCGACGACGGATGCTCGAACCCTCTTCGGTCGGGCGGGAGTCGATCACCTTGCTTTCGGTATAACCGCAGATCGGACACTTCAAGGAAAACACCTCTCTTACATCAAAAATCAAATTTATTATATCACATTCGGCGGAGAAAGGCAATCCGTATTTCAAAATTTCTTACCAAAAACGGCAATTTTATGCAAAAAGAAAACGAAAAAAACAGTCATTTCCGTTTTTGCCAGCGATTGCGCCGTGACAGAAGCGCCGTGGGGTGCTATGATGAGGAAAAAGGAGGTGCGCAGGATGAAAAAAGAGAGATTCGTGCGCCCGCGTTTGGGCGACACCGGCAAAACGATGATGAAACGGACGCTTCCGCTCGTTTTGGTGCAGGTAATCCTGACGGCGATCTATCTCGGCGGGCGGGATACATACGCGCTTTCGGTGGGACTCGATACGGCGACGGCACTTTTTCGGAGCATCGGAATGAGTTTATGCCTGTCGGTGACGGGCGGGCTGTTCTTCGACGCGGTCGAAAAGCGCGAAAAGAGAGGAAATCCTTGACCGCCCCTGCATAAAACGCTCGGTTTTGTTCCATACTGTGGATAAAAAACAAGCCGAAGCGGCGGGAGGTCCGAATGACAGAACATAAGCCGGAAGAAAAACGGAAAAATCCACGGGAATTTTGTCGGAAAGCGGCGGCGGTTTGCCGCCGCTTTCGCCGCGTTTGGCGGGAGAATCCGACGGATTTCCTCCGCGAAAACGGTGCGCTTCTCGAAAAAAATCTGCGGGATGCCGTCGGCTCGTTCCGAAGCGTCCGCACGCTCCCGTTTTCGCATGGCGAGCCGCGGATCGTTTCGCTCGCGAAATCCTATTGGCGGGGCAAGAGCGGTGCGCCGACGACGGAGCGTCTGGTTTGCTTTTTAAGCGAAACGAACGCGCTTTTTTATGATGACGAGCTGCGTCTTTTGCCCGCGTCGCTGACGGTCGCCGCGATGCTTCTTTGGGCGGAAACGGGGGAGGAGACGTGGCTCGCCCGCCTGTCGCTTTTACGCGACGCGGACTTTGAGGCGGTATTTTTCCGCGCGTCCGCGGTGGAGCGGATCTTCCTTTCGGAAGACGTCGGCACATATTCTCACGCAGACGATGCGACACGTCACCTTTATCACCGTCGGCTGACACGGGAAGCGGCAAAACGCGGCGTGGACGAGATCGGGCTGGCAAGGCGCGTCGTTCATGATGCCAATCGCCGAAAGACGCATATCGGCGCGGTTTTGCCCGCGAAGCGCGGCAACGCCCCGCGCTTTTATTTTTATTTTCTCGCGGTATTGACCGTTGCTGTTTTGACCGCGTTTTTCTTCGTTTCCGATCTCGGTGCGCGGGCGCTTTTTCTGATGCTTCCGCTCGCCGTGCCGGCTTACGCGCTTGTCAAGGAGGCGCTGCCGGGCGCGTTTTCCTCTGTCGGAGAAAAGTCCTTGCCGCGCCTTGCGTCCGGGGAAGAAACCGACGGGGTGAAAACACTTGTTTCGATCGCGACGTTTCTTTCCGGCGAGGCAAAAGACGCGGCGATTTTCGATAAACTCGAAGATTTTTATCTGACGAACGGGGCGGAAAACGTCTGCTTTGCGGTGCTGGGCGATCCGATGCAAAGCGAACGGCGGACGACCGACCGCGACGAGGCAATCGCCACTTACGCCAAAAACCGCGTGCGTGCGCTGAACAGCAAATACGGCGCGCATTTTGCGCTCTTTCTGCGGGAGCGCCGCCGCTCGCAGAGCGAGGATGCTTATATCGGTTGGGAGCGGAAACGCGGCGGAATCCTCGAGCTTTGCCGCTTTCTGCGCGGAGAAAAAACGAGCATTTGCGATTATATTGGAAATATCGCGTTTTTGCGCGAGGTGCGGTATCTCGTCACGCTGGACGGCGATACGAACCTCTATCAGGGTGCCGTGCGCGATCTGATCGGCACGATGGCGCATCCCGAAAACCGCCCCATAATAGATGAAAAATGCGGGATCGTGACGGCGGGGCACGCGGTCGTTCAGCCGCGCATGATCCCGACGCTCGATTCGGTTTCCCGTTCGGCGTTTGCCCGCGTCACCGGCGGTGCCGGTGGTCTCGATCCATATGCCGTCGCGGGCTCCGACCTCTATCAGCAGGTGTTTGACGAGGGCATTTTCTGCGGAAAGGGAATCTTCGACGTGGACGCGTATCTTGCGGTGTGTGCTGACTTTTTTCCGCAAGAACGCATCCTGAGCCACGATTTGGCAGAGGGAAATCTTTTGCGCGCGGGGCTCGCTTCCGACATCGTGTTGAGCGACAGCACGCCCGCGACGGCGGCTTCTTACGATACGCGCGCGCATCGGTGGATGCGCGGCGATTTGCAGATTTTGCCGTATCTCCGGCGCACCGTGAAAGATGCCGACGGACACGCGCGGCAAAACCCGATGACGCGGCTCGGCAAATATAAAATTGCGGACAATCTTTTGCGGGAAGCGACGCCGTTTTTCGCCGTTCTGACGTGGCTTTTGTCATTTCTTTTCGGGATGCGCGCGGCGCTCGTCACATTCTTTTTCGCGTTCGGATATCTGTTTTTCCCGTTCGTTCACGCTGTTTGGGCGGAGATCAAAGGGCGCAATCTCGCGGCGATGCACCGTCGCTTCCATTCGGTGACGCTTCCGCGCCTCGCGGAGGCGGCACTTCTTGCGCTCCTACGACTCGCCGCGGCACCGTTCGAGGCGTATTGGTTTGCGGACGCGGCGGTGCGGACGGCGTATCGGGCGCTTTTCAGCAAGAAAAATTTTCTGAACTGGACGAGCGCGGCGGACGGCGACCGCTCGGGCGAGGATTCGGCGGACGCTTACGTTTCCCGCATGGCGTTCTCGCCGCTCCTCGGCGTTTCGCTGATGCTTTTGCCGATCGGCGCGTTTCGCGTCCTCGCCGTGCTGTGGATCGCGTATCCCGTCGTTGCGTGGGCATTGTCGAGACCGCGCCAGAAGCGAAAAGTCCTGTCGGACGGAGAGGAGGCGTTTTTGCGCGAAAGCGCTCACGCCGCCTGGCTTTATTTCCGTGATTACGTGAATGAGGAAACGCACGCGCTCCCACCGGACAACGTGCAGTTTTCGCCCGTGGAGCGCGTCGCGATGCGCACGTCGCCGACCAATATCGGACTTTATTTGCTTTCCGTTCTGGCGGCGCGTGACCTTGACTTGATCACGACGGAGGAGCTTTGCCGGCGGACGGACGCGACGCTGACGGACTCGTGGACGTTCACGAAGGACGAC
>CALEJO010000109.1 GCA_937898155.1 uncultured Clostridia bacterium
CAGATAGTCGCGGAACCACGCGCCGAGCGTCATATGCCAACGTCGCCAAAATTCCGTGGCGCTCCGCGACGCGAACGGGTGATCGAAGTTTTCGGGGAAGTGAAAGCCGAGCATCGCGCCGAGCCCGATCGCCATATCGGAATAGCCGGAAAAGTCAAAATAGATTTGGAGCGGCAGGGCGAGCGCGCAGAGCCACGCCATCGAAAGCGTGTGATTGCCTGCGCTTTCATAGGTTTGGGCAAGCTCGGCGAGCGTATTGGCGATCAGCACTTTTTTGCCGAGTCCGAAGCAGAAGCGGCGGATGCCCGCTGAAAGCGCTTCGACGTTCACCTTGCGATCGACGAGCTCTTCCGCGACCGTTTCATAGCGGACGATCGGACCGGCGATAAGCTGCGGAAAGATCGTCACATAAGTGGCAAAACGGAAAAAGTTCCGCTCCGCCTTGACATTCCCGCGATAGACGTCGATCGTATAGCTCATCGTCTGGAACGTATAGAAGCTGATGCCGATGGGAAGCGCAACTTGCAACAGCGGCATCGCCGCGCCCGTCAACAGACGGAAGCTTTCGAGCAGGAGATCGGCGTATTTGAAATAGCCGAGGAGCCCGAGGTTGAACGCGAGCGAAAGCCCGAGAAAGAGGCGCGTCAGCGCCTTTTTTTCGCGGAAGCGTTCGATGCCGAGGGAGCAGAAATAGTCCGTCAGCGCCGACGCGATCATCAGAAGCGTTAGAATTTGCTCGCCGACAAAATAGAAGAGCAAGCTGGAAAGGAGCAACACCGCGTTTTTCGCGCGTTTCGGCAAAATGGTGTGCAGGATCAATACGGCGGGCAGGAACAGATAGAGAAACCCAAGACTGGAAAAGACCATATCTGCCTCCTTAATCCGCGCGAAGCTCGCTCGCGATATCGACGGTCGCCATGCTGAACGCGAACAGCACGTCCGCGTCCTCCGCGATCGGCATCATCGCCTGTGCGAGGGAAACGCTGATATAACGGACGTCGTAGATCACGACGCGGGAATAGCCGCAAAGGAGCAGAGGCGCGAGACTGCGCCCGTAAGAGTCGCTGAACAGGCAAAGCTTGGCGCCGCTCTCATTGAGCGGATTTTCGAGCACCGTCACGGGACAAGCGCCGCCGAGAAACACATCGTAGGGATCGCCGCCGCTGATTTTGCCTTCGTCGTAGATCACGCCGTCCTCAAAGCCCTTGGCGTTATTCATCATGCGCAGGACGCGGGCGTGATCCGTCACGTCCGAGCGGACGAGCGTCATCTCGTCTGGCGCGAGCGGGAGCGCCGCCTGCCCGTAATAGACGCCGTAAAACGGAGCGTCGAGCGTTTCTTTGCGGAGATTTGCGTTCGTCTGCCGCCCCATGCCGGAGAGCAGGGCGTCCGCGACATCGACGATGCACTCCTGCCGCCAATGCAGATCGGTGGCGTAATAATCGTCGAGCGTGAGCAGATCGAAACTGTCGAGATACGTGCCCGGGGCGTCAGTCGTCATTCGCGCGCGGAGCGCGGTGTAATCGACGGTCGGATAGCCGATCTCTTCGCCGAGGAAGAACATTTTGTCGGGAATGAGCGTCGCGAAAAAGCGGTGCGTGCCGTCCTCGCCGCCGAGCTTTTCGGTCAACTGACCGAGCCGTTTGAAGAGCAGATCGACCGATTTTTGTGTCGGTGTTTCAATCTGCGCGGCGTGTCCGTTTCGGATCACGATGCCGTGATTATCGGTTTGACGGAGCAGAGAACAGCGCGTGACGGCTTTGATCCGCCGGAACGTCTCCCGCAGGGGAAACTGATCGAGCAGATAGGATTCCACTTTGGTAAAAAACGTGCCGTCACCGACACTTTTCGCCGTCAACTCCGGCGGACGAGAAAGCGCCCTCCGTTCGGAAACCGAAATGTCGGAGGGCGTTTTGACGAGCAACCAAACGCCGAACCCGATGATCCAAACCGCAAAGAAGACGCAGAAAATCATGTGGAGCCGTTTGTGCATGTGTTTCATAAAATCAGCCGAGCATGCCGCCGCCCATCAGACCGCCGGAGGAGTTCCAATCGTTTTCGCGGTCGATGCGGGTGGATTCCACGGCAGACAGCGCCTCTACGGCAGCGTAAACCGCTTCGCAGGAGGTTTCGCTGGATGCCGCGAAGACGACATAATCGCCCGCGAACGCGCCGACGATGGCGCGCGGTTTCAGACAGCCGAAGCGGTTGGGCTTCGTGTTCATCACAATCTTGTTCGCGACGGTCGCCACGTCCGTGCCCTCTTTGAGCTTGATGACGACGATGCTGTGCGTAAACCACGAGCCGTTCGGCTTCGATTCGATCGCGCTGTCGATATACTGCGCGTATTCATCTTCGGTGAGCCCGAGGACGGTCTCGCAGCGTTCCGCGTCCACGACGGTGGGCGTGCATTCGATCGAAGCGATCCCGAATTCCGGATCGGTGTCGAGTTCGATCGCTTTGGCGACGATCGCGTCGAGGATTTCTTCGATCGTGCCTTCAAACGCCGCTTTGACGACCGGCGTCGGCTCGGTCGTGGAGGTGATCTCCGTCGCGAAGGTCGATTCCGCGGGATCGGTGGCGCTCGTTTCTGCGGGCGTATCGCCGCAGGCGGTCAGGGTTGCCAGCACGAATGCCAGCGCAAGAAGGGTGCAAATGAGTTTTTTCATGATGGATTCCTTTCTGATAAACATAGAAATGATAAAGACAAAAACACGAAAGAGTATAGATAGTATGTGAACCTTTCTGCGTTTCTATAAGATGCCTTTCCGTTCTTTGTCGATTTGCGTTTCGGTTTCTCTCACCGATTTCGCAAATCTTTTTGCAAAAGAAAAGCGCTCGCATCGCGAGCGCTTTTCTTCAACCGTTTGGGAAATTAAAGTTCTGCGAAATACTTGATAGTGCGGACCATTTGAGAGGTATAGCTGTTCTCGTTGTCATACCAGGAGACGACCTGAACCTGATAGGTGTCATCGTCGATCTTGGCGACCATGGTCTGGGTAGCGTCGAAGAGGGAACCGTAGCGCATACCGATGACGTCGGAGGAAACGATTTCGTCGGTGTTATAGCCGAAGCTCTCGTTGGAAGCGGCTTTCATCGCTTCGTTGATGCCTTCCTTGGTGACGTCTTTGCCCTTGACGACAGCGACGAGAATGGTGGTGGAACCGGTGCAGGTCGGAACGCGCTGCGCAGAGCCGATGAGCTTACCGTTGAGTTCCGGAATGACAAGGCCGATCGCCTTTGCGGCGCCGGTGGAGTTCGGAACGATGTTCTGCGCACCTGCGCGGGAACGGCGGAGATCGCCTTTGCGCTGCGGACCGTCGAGGATCATCTGGTCGCCGGTGTAGGCATGGACGGTGGTCATGATGCCGCTCTGAATGGGAGCGTAATCGTTGAGCGCCTTTGCCATGGGCGCGAGGCAGTTGGTCGTGCAGGAAGCGGCGGAAATGATCTGGTCTTCCTTGGTCAGCGTCTTGTTGTTGACGTTGAACACGATGGTTTTGAGGTCATTGCCCGCAGGAGCGGAGATGACGACTTTTTTCGCGCCGGCGGTGATGTGCGCCATGGATTTCTCCTTGGAGGTGTAGAAGCCGGTGCATTCGAGAACGACGTCCACGTCGAGCTTGCCCCACGGGCACTCAGCGGCGTCTTTGCAAGCGTAGATCTTGATCTCTTTGCCGTCCACGATGATGGAATCATCGGTGGCGTCAACCGTGTGTTTGCCTTCGCCGATGTGACCGAGGAAGGAACCCTGCGCGGTATCATATTTGAGAAGGTGAGCGAGCATCTTGGGGCTCGTGAGGTCGTTGATCGCGACGACTTCATAACCCTCTGCATCGAACATTTGTCTGAACGCGAGACGGCCGATGCGACCGAAACCGTTGATAGCAACTTTGACTGCCATGATAAAAAATCCTCCGAATATCTTTTTTTGTGTGGAAAAATATTTCCATATACGTCAATATTTTAACCGATATCGGAAAATTTTACAAGCCCTTTTTGAAAAATAATTGTGCTTTTTCATGTTTTATTTGACTTTTTTCACTTTTTGCATAAAATAGGCGCGTTCGGAGCATAGTATCGGTATCTCGAACAAGAGGAGGATTTTATGTCCGAAAAACAGAAAAAACAGACCGATCCGAACGAACAATTTTTGCAGGATCTCTATGAAAGCGTTTGCATGGGGACGGATTCCGTCACGACGGTGCTGGGCAAAACCGATGACGCGGCGCTTCGTATGGAGCTGACGGCACAGCTCGACGGGTATCAGAATTTCGCCAATCTGACGCGCAACAAGTTGACTGAGCTGAATAAACAGGCGAAAGAGGTCAACGCGTTCGCCAAAATGCCCGCGGAGCTTTCCATCATGATGACGACGATGGTCAACAGCTCACCCTCCAAGATCGCGGAAATGATGATCAACGGCTCGACGATGGGCGTCATCGACCTGACGCGCCGCGTGAATCGGGCGAAAGGAGAGGGCGTCGGTGCCGATCTGACGAAGCTCGCAAACGATATGATCGCGTTCGAAGAGGGAAACATCGGCAAACTCAAAGCGTTCTTATAAAAAATGCCTTGCGCGAGCAAGGCATTTTTTGATCGGATTTCACGGTTTCAGCACCACGGCGTCGTCGCCGAGGAGGGCACGGAGCTGTGCCAGCATATGCGGCATCGGCTCGACGGCAATGCCGGTTTCTTTTTGATACGTCCCCGCGGACGCATCGTAATAGACGACGGGAACAGCTCCGTCGAAAATGCCGAGCAAGCTCTCGACACGGCGGAAGATTTCGCCGTCGAGACGCGCGAATTTCAGATACAGCACACGCGGCTTGGCGGGCGCGGCGGGCGTCGTGGGTGCCGCTTCTTTTTTCGGATAGGACTTGCGGGGCGCGGCGAGCGGCTCCGCTTCGCCGTCAAAGCCCGCGATCAGCAGTTCCATTTTCGAGACGAGCAATTTCGGCGGCGCGTCCTCCGAGACGGAGAGCTCGCCGACGGCGGCGACGGGCGCGTCCGGCGCGAGAAAATACGAATACTTTTCCAGCACCTTTGGGAAGATGACGAGCTCAATCTCGCCGAGACGGTCCTCGATTTTGAGGAATGCCATCGGCGCGCCCGCGCGCGTCTGTTTGCCTGTGCGTGAAACGACGATACCAGCGAGCGTCACGGTGTCACGGTCGTGATACGCGGGGACTTCTTCTGGGTTTTCCTCGTTGAATGCGGCGAGCACCTCGCTGATCGGCACGGCGCCGAGACAGGTCGCGTGGTGTTCGTATTCGTCAAACGGATGACCGGAAAAATACATTCCCATGCTTTCTTTTTCCTGGAAGAGCCGGTCGCGCAGAGGCATCTCCGGCATCTCGGGATACGCATATGCCGCGTCGGGCGCGGACGGCGATTCTTCACCGAACATCGCGTTTCCGAGCGAGAAGAGATCGAATTGTCCCGCTTCCTCGCTGCGGTTTTTTTTCACGTAAATGTCGATGATCTTTTCATATTCGGAAAGCAGCGCTGCGCGGGGCGTGCCGAGCGAATCGAACGCGCCGCTTTTGATGAGACTTTCCACCTGCCGTTTGTTCAGCTCGTGCGCACTCATACGCGCGACAAAATCCTCGAACGACGAAAACGCGCCGCTTTGCCGCTCACGGATGACTTCCGCAAGGAACGAACGTCCGACATTTTTCACGCCGAGCAGACCGAAGCGGATCTACTTTTTGCCGTCCGAATCGACGACCGTATAGGTCTCGCGGCTTTCGTTGATGTCGGGACCGAGCACGGCAATTTTCATTTTCTGTGCTTGGTCGATATAGAGCGCGGTTTTCGGCAGATTGCCGAGCACCGAGGTCAGCAGGGAAGCGAGATATTCGCAGGGATAATGGGCTTTGAGATATGCCGTCCGATACGACGTGTAGGCGTAAGCCGTCGCGTGACTTTTATTGAACGCGTAGGCGGCGAACGACGACATCGTATCGAAAATCTCCGTGGCGACCGCCTCGGAAATGCCGAGCGCGAGCGCGCCGTGACAGACTTCGTTTCCTTGTTCGTCTTTTTCACCGTAGAGGAACGCGTGACGCGACGCTTCCATTTCCTTGGCTTTTTTCTTCGACATCGCGCGGCGGATGATGTCCGCACGACCGTAGGAGAAGCCCGCGATCTCGCGGCAGATCGTCATGACCTGTTCTTGATAGAGAATGCAACCCGACGTTTCGTCGAGGATCGGTTTCAGCTGCGGGCAGGCGTAGCGGATTTTTTCGGGATGCAGGCGGTTTTCGAGGAACTGCGGGATCGAGTCCATCGGTCCCGGACGGTAGATCGAGATGGCGAGGATGATGTCTTCGAGACAGTTCGGGCGCATTTGCGAAAGGAGCTTGCGCATCCCGCCCGATTCGAGCTGGAAGAGCCCGTCGGTTTTACCGGAGGCGAGAAGCTCATAGGTCGCCGCATCGTCAAACGGCACGCGCGAAAGCACGAAATCCGGCTCGGAACGGCGAATTTGCTTTTCGGTGTCCGAGAGGATCGTGAGATAACGCAGACCGAGAAAGTCGAATTTGAGCAGTCCGAGCTTCGCCACGGTGTCCATCGGGAACTGCGTCAGCATCATTTCGTCGTTGACGGCGACCGGCACGTAATCAGAAACGGGTTTGTCGGTGATGACGATGCCGGCGGCGTGCGCCGAGGCGTGGCGCGGCATCCCTTCGAGGGCGCGGGAAATTTCCACGAGCCGGCGGACGGTTTCGTTATTCTGCATCATATCGCCGAGCGGGCCTTCGAGTGCGTCGTCGATCGTCACGTGCAGATCGTTCGGCACCGCCTTGGCGACGACGTCCACGTCGGCATAGCTCATGCCGAGCACGCGCCCGACGTCGCGGATGACGGCTTTCGCCGCGAGCGTCCCGAACGTCGAAATGCCGCAGACGTGGTCTCTGCCGTATTTTTCGGAGACGTATTCGATCGCTTCGTCGCGGCGATCGTAGCAGAAGTCCGTATCGAAATCGGGCATGCTGACGCGCTCGGGATTCAAGAAGCGCTCGAACATCAAATGATAGCGGATCGAATCGACATCGGTGATGCCGACGAGATAGGCGACGAGACTGCCCGCGCCCGAGCCACGCCCGGGTCCGACGGGGATCTCACGCTCCCGCGCGGCACGGATGAAGTCCATGACGATCAGATAATATTCCGCGTAGCCCATCTTTTCGATGATAGAAAGCTCGTATTCAATGCGATCGCGATAGACCGCTTCGGTGTGTTCTTCGGTGAAAATGATGCTGCCGTCCGCGACCTTTCCGGCAAAGCCCTCCATGGCGAGCCGGCGCAGATACGCCGCGGGCTCCTCGCCCGTTTCGGGGCGGAAGCGCGGCAGGTAGAGATGCGAAAAGTCAAAATCAAATCGGCAGGCGTCGGCGATCTTTTGCGTATTATCGACCGCGTCCCGATAGATGTCGGCGGGGAAGAGCGTCCGCATCTCCTCCTCGGATTTCATATAAAATTCGTCGGTCTCAAAGCCGAACGGACGACCGTCGGCGATTTTATTGTTGGTCTGGATGCAGAGCAGAACCGCCTGCGTGTCGGCGTCGGCGCGGCGCAGATAATGGACGTCGTTCGTCGCGACGAGCGGGATTCCCGTTTCGCCGGAGATGCGCAGAAGCCCCTCGTTGACGGTCTGCTGCATCTCGATGCCGTGGTTCTGCAATTCGAGATAATAATTGCCCTCGCAGAAGAGATCGCGCATCATCAGCGCGTGCTCTTTGGCTTTTTCATATTCGCCGTCCTCGATGAGACGCGGGAGTTGTCCCGCAAGGCACGCGGAAAGCGCGATCAGCCCCTCGTGATGCTCGGCGAGCAGGTCGAGGTCGATGCGCGGCTTGGTATAGAAGCCCTCGGTGAATGCCTTGGAAACCATATAAATGAGATTCTGATAGCCGGTTTGATTTTTGACGAGAAGCACAAGGTGATAGCGCGTGCTGTCGGTCTCGTGGCGCTTTTCAAAGCGGGAGCCCGCCGCGACGTAAACCTCGCACCCGATGATCGGATGAATGCCCGCGTCCTTGCAGGCGCGGTAAAAGTCCACCACACCATACATCACGCCGTGGTCGGTGATGGCGACGGCGGTCTGTCCCAGCTCCGCGACGCGCGCTGGGATATCCCGAATGCGACACGCGCCGTCGAGCAAGCTGTATTCGCTGTGGAGATGCAGATGGACGAAGGACATGGCGATGCTCCTTTCTTACGATTTGAGAGATTGATAGAAGTCCGTCACGCGTTTGAGCCGCTTGCTGACCTGCGAGCGGGAGATCGGCGGCTCGTGGAGCGCACCGAGCTCGGCGGCGGTGACGTCGTCGTGTTCGAGCCGCAGTTTCGCGGTGACGCGGACAGGCGCGGGCAGTTTTTCAAAAGCGCCCATATCGATCAGCGCACGGATCGCGGTGATCTGATCCGCCGCGGCGTTGACGGTTTTGGAGAGATTGGCAAACTCGAAATTCGCCTGCCGATTGACCTCGCGTCGCTTTTCTTTGAGCATTTGCGCGTTCATCACGGCAAATGAGGCGGCGTTGGCACCGATATACGAGAGAAAATATTCGACACTTTCCGCGTCGCGGTAATAAAGAATCTGCTCGCCGCGCCGCACCGAGAGCTTCGGCAGACGGAAATGCGACGTGAGAAGCACCGCCGTGTCGCAGGCGAGGTCGGCGTCGGGCGTGGACATTTCGACGCGAAACGATTTTTCGGGCGGATTGACAAAGCCCGATGCCAAAAAGACGCCGCGAAAGAACGCCGCACCGCATTTTTCACACGCGAAAAATTCGCGCCGCACCGTGCGGGCGTCGGGCGGAAAGACCGCGCAGACGAACGCGCAGTCGCTTCCCGTGATCTCGGTTTTATAGAACAGCCCTGACTTTTTCACCTGCACGTCGAGACGGAAGCGCGAGCGGATGAGAAAAGCAAACGCTTCGGCGACGCTTTCGATCTCGGTCGAGAACGCGATCTGCTTGTCCGTCGGCTGTGCCGTAAAGAGAAGCATGCCGTAAAGCATCGCGTCGCGGCAACATTCTTTTTCGGGAAGCTCGCGCGCGAGCGCATCTTTGACTTCGCTGGAAAATGACATATCGGCTCCTTTTATCGTTCGGGAACGAGGATGATTTCGGGTTCGAGGAAAATGCCCGTTTTCGCTTGGACGACCTTTTGCACGTGCGAAACGAGCGCGAGAAAATCGGCGGCGGTCGCACCGCCGCGGTTGATGAGAAAGCCCGCGTGCTTCTCCGAGACTTCGGCACCGCCGATGCGCGTGCCTTTCAGCCCCGCATCTTCGATCAGCGCGCCCGCGAAATGCCCTTCGGGACGCTTAAATACGCTGCCGAGACTCGGAAATTCGAGGGGCTGCTTTTCTTTTCGTGCGACCATATTTTTTTCGCAGGCAGCGCGCACCGTTTTCGGCGCGGATTCCGTCAGCGCGAACGTCGCGGAGAGCAGGATGTCGCCCGTGCGGCGATAGACGCTCTGCCGATAGCCGAAGCCGTGTTCCGCCGCTTCGCGCGTGAGCGGCTCGCCGTCGTGCAGACAGACGGAGCGGAGCAGCACGTCGGAGATCTTCCCGCCGTAAGCGCCCGCGTTCATATAGACGGCGCCGCCGACGGTGCCCGGGATGCCATAAGCAAATTCGAGCCCCGAAAGCCCGCGGTTTGCCGCTTCCGCGGCGAGCGCGGTCAGCGAAACGCCGCACGCGGCACGGATGGTCGTGCCGTCCCACACCGTTTCTTTCATGCGGTTCGTGACGATCACGACGCCGCGATAGCCCGCGTCGGAGAAAAGCGTGTTGGAGGCATTGCCGAGCACCATATGGCGCATGCCTCTCTTTCGGAGCGCGGTAAGAAGCGCGATGAGAGCCGCTTCCGTCCGCGGAAACGCGACAAGGTCCGCCGGTCCGCCGATGCGGACAGAGGAGTGCAGGGAAAGCGGCTCGTTTTGCCGAAATTCCACGTCGGCAATCTCAAAAAGCGGATTCATTTCGCGCCTCCTTTTCCATAATTATTATAATCCATCTTCATTATAACAAGAAATACGCAAAAATGCTACCCTTTTTCAAAAAAATCTTGACAAATTCCCACCTTTGCGCTATCATAAAACTGTTCCAAACGGAACACTTTTTTAAAGGAAGAGGAAAAACGATGACGACGGAACGAAAAACGGCACTTTTGCGGGAAACGGCGCTGTTCGCCGCCATGTCCGCGCAGACCGAAAAGACGCTGACGGCGCTTCCGACGACGGGCTTTGAAACGGGTGCGGTGATCGACACGGGCTTGCGGCTCGCGGTGGTGCTTGCGGGCAAGGTTTCGATTTACGGAAAGGACGGCAAGGGAAGTGTCTTATTGAATCGCGTCGGACCGGGCGAAATCTTCGGCGCGGCGGGCGTTTTCTGCGACAAAATGAGCGCGGTCACCGTGCCGGTCGCGTCCGCGAAGTGCGAACTGCTTTTGCTCGACCGAGAAACGCTCGAATTCATCCTGCAAACCGATTTTTCCGTTGCGCGCGCATATATCGGCTTTCTTTCGGAAAAAATCCATTTTCTGAACCGAAAGATCGCCTCTTTCACCGCGTCGCGGTCCGACGAGGCGCTCGCGGAGTATCTTCTTCGCCACGCCGACGAAACCGGACGCGTGACAGTCAACCGCGCACGGCTTGCTTCGATTTTGAACGTCGGGCGCACGACGCTTTACCGCGCGATGGACCTTCTCGTCGCGCGCGGCGCGATCCGCACGGTGCGGGGCGGAATCGAAATTCTCGATCGGACGATGCTTTCCGACCGTGCCGGCAACGCCGGAGAAAGGATAAAAGGATGAAAAAAACAGTAGTTTTGCTTTTGGCGGCGACGATTCTGACCGCGCTTTTGCTCTGCGCGGGATGCGGCGCGGACACGGCGGTGCCGCGTGTCATAACGCTCAAAGGTCCGACGGGAATGGGCATGGCATATTTGATGAAAGAGCAAGCGGAGGACTATACTTTTTCGCTGGCGGCGGAGCCGACGGAGGTGCAGGCGGCGCTGATCGCGGGGCAGGCGGACATCGCCGCGCTTCCGCTCAATCTCGCGGCGGTCCTCTCGAACAAAGGGGAAGATATTCGTTTCGCGGCGATCAATACGCTCGGCGTTCTGTATCTGCTCGAAAACGGCGATTCCGTGACGTCCCTATCGGACCTGCGCGGTAAAACGATCTACGCGACAGGCAAGGGCTCGACGCCGCAATACGTTCTCGAATATCTGCTCACGAAAGCGGGCATTGACCCCGCGCACGACGTGACGATTGAATATCTGACCGAGCACGCGGAACTGGCGACAAAGCTCGCCGCGAACGACGCGGCGATCGGGATGCTTCCCGAGCCGAATGTGACGGTGGCGCTGACCACGGCGGCGAAAGGCGGCAACGCCACTTTGCGCGTGGCGCTCGATCTGACCGAGGAATGGAATCGGCTCGGAGAAGGGGAGCTTGCACAGGGGTGCATCGCCGTGCGCGGCGCGTTCTGGGACGAGCATCCGGAGGCGGTCGAACGGTTTTTGCGGGACTACGCGCGCTCCGTGGAACGCGTCAACGCGTCCCCTGCGGAGGCGGCGGAGCTGATCGCGTCATTCGGCATCGTGCCGAGCGCGGCGCTTGCCGAAAAGGCGATCCCGAACTGTCATATCGTGTGCATCACGGGGGACGATGGCGCGGCGCTCGCCGAAGCCAACCTCTCGGTGCTGTTCGCGGCAAATCCGAAGTCGATCGGCGGCGTAATGCCGAAACGGGAGTTTTATGGAAAATAACAAAAAATCTTTGCTCCGCGCATGGTTGCGGACGATCCTATGTCTGATCTTCTGGTTCCTCATCTGGTGGGCGCTCGCGCTTGCCGTGTCACGCGCCGTCGTGCTTCCGACGCCGTTTGCCGTGGCGAAACGGATCGCGGCGCTTTTGCCGGAGCCGACATTCTGGCGCACGTGCGCGTCGTCGCTCGTCCGCATTTTCGCGGGGCTTTTGCTCGGTTTATTTACAGGCATTTTGCTGGCGGCGCTCTCGGTGTGCAGTCGCGTCGCGGACGCGCTTCTGACACCGCTGATCACGGTCGTCAAAGCGACACCGGTCGCCTCCGTGATCCTTTTGATGCTCTTTATCCTCGGCAAGAGCGCGGTGCCTGTGATCGCGGCGTGGCTGATGGTGATTCCGATCGTTTATATGAACGGCAAGCGCGGCATCGAGTCGGTGCCGCGGGAGCAAAAAGAGGTCGCGCAAGTCTATCGTCTTGGCTTTGGCAAACGGCTGAAAACGATGATCATTCCTGCTTTTTTGCCCTATTTTTCGGCGGCGTGCCGGTCGGCGCTCGGGCTTGCGTGGAAAGCGGGGATCGCGGCGGAGGTGATCTGCTCGCCGGATCATTCGATCGGCGGAATGCTGTCGGATGCCAAAATTTATCTGGAATCGGAAGACCTTTACGCATGGACGGTCATCGTGATTCTATTGAGTATTCTGATCGAAAAAGGGCTGGTCGCTCTGCTCGCGCATTTTACGCAAAAGGAGGGGAATGCCGATGCTACGGTTTGACGGAATTGAAAAATAGTTCGGCGAAAAGGCGGTTTTGCGTGTCGCGACGCTGACGGTGGAAACGGGCAAGATCGCCGCGCTGTGCGGGCAGTCCGGCTCCGGCAAATCAACGCTTCTCCGCATCGCGGCGGGGCTGGAAACGGCGGACGCGGGAACAGTGGCGGCAGACGGCAAAATAGCGTTCGTTTTCCCCGAGCCGCGGCTCTATCCGACGCTCACCGTGACGGAAAATGTGGCGCTCGTGATGCGCGGCAAATGCGCGGAAAACGAGAAACGCGCAAATGAAATCCTTGACGCGCTCGGGCTTTCGGAGGCGAAATCGCTTTCTCCGCGCGAACTTTCGAGCGGTATGGCGGCGCGCGTCTCTTTGGCGCGGGCGATTGCGTTTGACGCGGACGTTTATCTCCTTGACGAGCCGTTTTCGCGGCTCGACGAGGAAATCAAAGCGAAGGTGATGGCATATTGTTTCGCGTTTCTGCGCGAAAAAACGGTGCTTTTCATTACGCACGATCCACAGGAGGCGGAACGCGCGGACGAGGTATTTTTCTTGCGGGAGGGAAAGATCGAAAAAGCATAAGGAAATAGGAAAAAGGTCGGCGCACGCCGACCTTTTTTACGGGAAACGCCAACTTTTTCTTTGACGGGCAAAGAAAAAGATTGCAAAAAGAAAGCCCGC
>CALEJO010000110.1 GCA_937898155.1 uncultured Clostridia bacterium
CGACTATCTGTATATCCCGCTCGGCGGCAGTCGCGTGCGCCCGTGGCGGCACGTCGTGAATCTGCTGATCGTCTGGGCGGCGACGGGACTTTGGCACGGCGCGGCGTTCCATTTCCTTTTATGGGGACTTTGGTATGGCGTGCTGATCGTCGGCGAAAAGTTAGTCTACGGCAAGCTTCTCGAACGCTCGCAGGTGCTGTCGCGCCTCTATTTTCTCGCGATCACGGTCTTCGGCTTCGCGATCTTCGGTGCCAGTGACCTGCCCGACGCACTCACCCGTATGGGAGAGCTGGTCGGCATCGGCGTTTCGGGTGTCACCGACGCGCTGACGTCCTATACGTGGCGCAGTTTCGCCATCGTGCTTTTGGCGGCAGTCGTGCTGTCGCTCCCGATCCTGCCGCGTCTTTTCTCGCGTCTGCGCGAAAAGAGCGAGAAGTGGGAGACCGCGCTTCTCATTTCGGGCAATGTGCTCGCCGCGGCGCTCCTGATCGTCAGCACGGGATATCTCGTGGACGGCTCGTATAATCCTTTTTTATATTTCCGCTTTTAAGCAAAAATTCCCGCGGCACCGCCGCGGGAATTTTGTTATTTCACCATGCCGAGCCCGTCCATCCAGTAAAGGACATGGGACGCGAAGCCGTGATTGCACGAGGCGCTCGGCAAATCGTTCTCCCAAAGCGTTCCCGTCATTTCCGCCATTTTGAGGAAGTAGCCGCGGATATTGTCGATCAGCCGTTCGTGCTCGCCGTATCGATAGAGCAATTCCAGCCGCAGATAGTTTCCGATAAACGCGTTTGCCGGATAAATCTCCTGCCACTTGGCATCCGCGCGCAGATCGGGCCATTTCCCTTCTTCGACGCGTTCGGGACCGAAGTCCTCGACAAGCCGTTTCCACAGCACGGGATGCGACACCGGCGTAGCGATCCCGCAGAAGAACGCGTAATACTGGCACGTTTCGGTGCATTTACTCGAAAGCACGGCGGTTCCGCTTGTATCGTAAACCGCGTTGTCGCAGTAAAAGCCGCTCGCGGTCATCGCGCGCTCGTTGATCAGCACGCGGAGGCGCTCCGCCTTTTGCTCTGCCTCGCGGTCACCGTAAAGCGAGGCAACGGTGCGGAGCATTTTCGCGTAAAGCATATTCGTCGGGAAGTTGATGTCCTGCGTCAGCTCGTTGCATTTCGACCATTCGACGAACACCCATTTTTCGAGCTTTTCGAGGAGTCCGTCCGCGTTTTCGCGGGCGCGGAAATAGGCAAGAAGCGCGTCGATGCGCGGCTTGGCGCTATCGATGAACGCGCGGTCGCCCGTTCGATCAAGGTATTCCCCGAGTTCGATCACGAGGAACATTGCCCAGTTCGGGATGAAGTTCCCCGTCGCGTGATCGGCGGGATAGCACATCGGGAACATCCCCTCGGGGAGATTCTCAAACCGATCCGGCAAGAAGAAATTTTCGAGGAAATTGCGCTCGATCTCGCTTCCGCCCGTCAGCGTTTTCTCCACGCGGGACGTGAAAAAACTATCGCAGAGCCATCCGGCACGCTCGCGCGACGGGCAATCCATATAGAGTGTAAATGTGTTTTGCCGATACGTTTCCACGGCGGCGTCAAAGATCTTCGCGAGCGCCGCGTCGCTACCGACATAGCGGCGGCTCGGCTTGTCCGCGCCGAAATAGAGCATCCGCAGATCGCGGATCGTCGCCTTGCCGGAGAGCGCGTAAAGCCGCAGAACGGAGAGCGAATACGGCTCGAACGTCGAAACGCGGTGCGTGCCCTTGGCGAGGCGCCAGATCAGCACGCTGCCGGCGATCCGGCGGAAATTGATCAGGTTGTTGGGGCCGAGGAATTCGTCGAATACGCAAAGAAGCTCCGTATCCTCCTCGCAGGTGACGTCAAAGGCGATCTTGCCCGTGTATTCGCGTCCGAATGTGACC
>CALEJO010000111.1 GCA_937898155.1 uncultured Clostridia bacterium
TTCCCGCCGAGCAAACACAAAAGGCGGCAAAAGCGGGTGAGCCCGTTCCGAAAAAAGAATCGTCCGCGCTCGCCATTCTCCTGCTCTCCGGCGGTCTCGCCATCATGATCACCACGGCGTTCCAGGGCTTTCTGCGCGACGGCGTGGAGGACTGGATGCCGACGTTCCTTTCCGACGTCTATCATCTGGAAACGTCCGGCGCCGTGCTTTCCGTTGCGATTTTGCCCGCGCTGACCGTGGCGAGCTACTATTTCGCCGCGTGGATGCAAAAGCTGACGCACAGCGTGCTCGGCGCATCCTTCGCGATCTTCGGGATCGGCACGGTGGTCTGCGGACTCTTGATCCTCTTCTATTCCGCGTCGCCCGTCGTCGGCATCGTTTGCTTTGCCGTGCTTTCCGGACTCTGCCACGCGATCAATCTGCTCCTGACCTCGTCCACAGCGGTCTATTACCGCCGCACGGGACACGTCTCCGCCATCTCCGGCATGATCAATGCCTGCACCTATATCGGCTCGTCGGTCTCCTCTTACGGCATCGCGGACTTTTCCACGAAGCAATCATGGAGCATCGTCTTCTTCCTCTTCCTCGCGGTCATGGCGCTTGGCACGCTGATCACAGCGTTCGCCGTCCGCAAATGGAACCGTTTTGCCGCGCAAATGCAGTAAAATACGCCGCGCTCGCGGCTTCTTGGGAGAAACTATGAAACGTTCTCTGCTCATTCACCCAGAGGAGCTTTCTCTCCGCTGGATCGACCGCGCCTGCGCGCTCGGTCTCGACACGCTTGCCCTGCACCCGCGCGGCGGTAAAAACGCGTGGCGCACGCTCGAAGAAATGCTCGTCATGCTGGACTCCCCCGCGTATCGCGCGATGCTCGACACCGCGGCGGAACGCGGTCTCACGATCGAATACGAATGTCACGCGGCGAGCTTCCTTTTGCCCCGCGCGCTGTTCGACGAAGCCCCGTCCCTTTTCCGCGTGGGAGAGGACGGAAACCGCTGTCGGGAGCTGAACTTCTGCACATCGAGCGAAGAAGCGCTCGACCTCGTCGCGGAAAACGCGGTGCGTCTCGCCAAGCGGCTCTACCGCAGCAATCACACCTACTATTTCTGGATGGATGACGTGAAAAACGGCACCTGCTTCTGCCCCGACTGTCAGGCGCTCTCGGAATCCGATCGGCAACTGATCGTGATGAATCGGATCGTGCGCGCCCTGCGCCGCGAAATCCCCGACGCGAAGCTCGCGTATCTCGCCTATTTCGGCACGCTCGAACCGCCGAAGGCCGTCCGCCCCGAGGAAGGTATTTTCCTCGAATACGCGCCCTTCGAGCGGGATCGCGCCGCTTCCCCGTTCGCCGATGCGGAAACGGAGCAAAAGGTCGATGCGCTTCTCCGCTTTTTCGGCAAAAAAGACGCGAAAGCGCTCGAGTATTGGTTTGACAATTCGATGTTCTCGAATTGGCAAAAGCCGCCGAAGCCCTTTTCGCCGGACAATGAAAAAATCCGCGCGGAGCTTGCCGAATACGCCGAAAAAGGATTCGAGACGCTCTCTTCCTTTGCCTGCTTCTTCGGCGACGATTACGAGGCGCTCTACGGTGCGCCTGACCTTTCTGTGTTCCGAAACGCATAAACGGATCCGTTTCATCAAAGACTACATAGACAGCCCGGCAATATGCCGCGGAGTCTCCGAATCGATCAGATGCTCCCCGTCTTTCACAGCCGATCAGAGTGCAAGCTCTGCGGTGTCCTGCGCGATCATCAGCTCCTCGTTTGTGGGGATCACCCAGACCTGTACCTTGGAATACGTCCTGTTTTTCAAAAATACAATCCGTGCCGTTTTCGGTTGGATTTATGTATACAATGTATAAAAATTCACAAAGCGATTCAAAAAAGCAAAAAAGCTCCGACATAGCCACTCGCGTTTTCGACCGTTTTTTTCGCAATTCCGGCGGCTATATATAAAGATGGATGATCTTTCTCGCTTTGATTTGCGTGCTTTTTTCGTAGTAAAATGCTAAAATTTCACATATTTTTTGTAAAAAAATTCATTTTTCTCTTGACACCAGCGTCGAGAGATAGTATAATAAAACATCCCTTATTTTTTTACCCCTGTTTCTCAAATGGTTTTGCCGTGATGGTAGCGCGGCACGCCCTGCGATAAGCAGAAAAGAAAAATAGCGAAAAAAAGAATATTTTCTATGCAGAAAAGGAGATCAATCATGAAAAGAACCATTACCACTTTGGTGGCGGCTCTTCTTGCTCTGTGCATGATCCTCTCTGTCGTTGCCTGCGGTGACAACCCCGCAGAAACGACGCCCGCAGAGACCACCGATGAACAGACCAATCCCGGCACGTTCACCCCTGTCACCTCTTATGAGGATCCCGCTGTCTATACGACTTGGAACGGCGGCAAGATCAGCACCACGCTCGCAGGCGGCGCTTCCGGCGGCACCATCAATACCGTCGCTTACGTAGGCCTCGCAGGCAAAGACTACACCGATACCGCTTTCTATACCTATAACGACTATATGAGCGGCATGGGCCAGGGTCTTGACTGGAACCCCCACACCTGGGAAACCAACGAAGACAGCATCATCCTCGACTATATCACGATGGGCTTCTATTCGTTCGTCATGAACGCTGACAAGACCGGTTATTCCATCGTTCCCGAGATGGCTTCCGAATACCCTGTTGATGTCACTTCCGATTACGTCGGCTCGTTCGGCGTGAGCGAGGGCGAAACCGGCAAGGCATGGAAGATCGCGCTGAACAAGAACGCGACATGGGAAGACGGCACCCCGATCAACGCTGACACCTACATCTACTCGATGCAGCAGCAGTTGAATCCGTATATGCTCAACCGTCGTGCAGACTCCTACTACGCAGGCGATGCGGTCATCGTCGGCGCGAAGGGCTACCTTTACAGCGCAGGCGGCGACAGCTATGATCTCGTCACCGATGTCGCGGCTGCTCTCGCTGCCGGCGACGTTTACCTCGATATGGACTTCTGGGGTCTGATCGGTTGCCTCGACAAAGACGGCAACGCTTGCCCGCAATACGTCCTCATCACCGATGAGACGATGTATCGTGATCCCGCCGTCGAGGAAGGTCAGGACGAGGACTGGGTCTCTGCGAAATATATCTATGATACCTATCTCGCAGCAGGCGCTCCTTACGAGTCCTACGCAGTCGAATATCTCTACACCTATGACGATGTGGAGCCCACCACGTGGGAAGATGTCGGCCTTCTGAAACTCGATGACTACACGCTTGTCATCATCTATCAGGATCCGATCGAAGAAGCTTCGTTCTATGTTCCTTATAACCTTTCTTCCAGCTGGCTTGTTTATGAGCCGCTGTATGAAGCTTGCAAATCCTACTGGGATGCGGACGGCAATCAGCTGACCGCCGAGCAGATCGCCGAGGATCCGACGCTCGTCGCTTCCATCACGACCGACTACTGCAAGTCCGTCGATAAGACGATGGGCTACGGTCCTTATAAGCTCACCGCTTACGAGCTTGACAAACAGATCATCCTCGAAAGAAACGACAACTGGTATGGCTACAAGGATGGCAAACACCTCGGCCAGTATCAGACCGATAAGGTTTCCATTCAGGTCATCAAAGAGCACAAGACCGCTCTTCTGGCGTTCCTGAACGGCGAAATCGACGGCATTTCCCTCGAATCCGACGATATGGCAACCTACGCTTCCAGCGACCGTATCGTTTACACGCCTCAGGACTACACCACGAAGGTTACCTTCAACACCAACTACGAGAAGCTCCTCTCGCACGGCACGAACTCTCAGATCCTTGCTGTCAAGGAATTCAGAGAAGCGTTTGCTTACGCAGTCGATAAGACGCACTTCGCATCCGCGTTCACCTCTGCCGGTGAAGCCGGATACGGTCTTTTGAACTATATGTATTGCTACAATCCTTTCACCGGCGCGATCTACAGAGATAGCGACGCGGCGAAGAAAGCGATCGTTGATCTGTTCGAGCTCACCTATGGCGAGGGCGGCGATTTCGACACGCTGGACGAAGCATACGACGCCGTCACCGGTTTCGACATGGAGAAAGCTTCTTCTCTGATGCAGACCGCTTACGACAAAGCCGTTGCCGCGAAGATTTACGACGGCACGAGCCCGATCACCATTGATTTCCGCGTCTATCAGAGCGATGAAATCTACGTCAAGATGTTCACCTACTTCAACGAGCAGGTGCAGGCAGCTTGCAAGGGCACGTCCTTCGAGGGCAAGGTTTCCCTGACCATGACCGTCGATGCCGACTATTATGAATCCATGTATGCCGGCAACGCGGACGTCATCTTCACCACTTGGGGCGGCGCCGCTATGAGCCCGTTCACCATGCTGAGCCAGTGCTACACGGATGCGTCCGACGGCTCCGGCAACCAGATGGAAGTCGGTTATAAGACCGAGAACGTTCCGGTTCTCTTCAACATTGACGGCACCGATTACACCTATTCTCTCAAAGACTGGGCAGATTGGGCAGGCGCTGTGAAGAACGCCATCACCGACAAACTCGGCAACTTCGCTGATTACAGCTACGAGACTCGCTGCGACATCTACGCGTCTCTCGAAAACATCTTCCTCTCCTCCTTCTCGACCTTCAGCGTTTACTAC
>CALEJO010000112.1 GCA_937898155.1 uncultured Clostridia bacterium
GGAAAGCGCGATCTGCGGCAGTCCGTCGCGCGGAAACTGCGAGGCGAAGCCCGCCGTCATTTTAAGGACGGCATTCTGTGTGCGAAGCATACGGTTTCTCTTTCTTGGTTTTCATTTCAAACGGATCGCGGACGAGCGCCGTTTTGAGCGCCTCCTCCGCCGTGGAAATCGGAAGGATCGTCACGTTTTGCTTGACTTCGTCCGCGATTTCCGCGATGTCCGGCTCGTTATCTTTCGGGATCAGGATCGTGCGCACGCCGGCGAGATACGCCGCCATCGTTTTTTCGCGCAGACCGCCGATCGCCATCACACGTCCGTGCAGGGTGATTTCGCCTGTCATCGCCACGTCGCGCTTGGCGGGGATCCCGCAAAGCTCGCTGACGAGCGCGGTCGTCATCGTCACGCCCGCGGACGGACCGTCCTTCGGCACCGCTCCCTCGGGAACATGGATGTGGATGTCCTTTGTTTTATAAAAATCACTGTCGAGCGAGAGACGATCGGAAATGCTGCGAATGTAGCTGATCGCCGCCTTGGCGGATTCTTTCATCACGTCGCCGAGCGAGCCGGTCAGTTCCAGCCGCCCCGTGCCCGGAAGCGTCAGCGCCTCGATTTTGAGCAGATCGCCGCCGAGCTCCGTCCACGCCATGCCGTTGACCGTGCCGATCTCGTCTTCGCCGAGGATCGCGTCGCGGATCATTTTCGGCTCCGCGATGAAGTCCCGCACGTTGCGTAGCGTGACGCGCACGCTCTTTTTCTCGCCGCACGCGATCATTTTTGCCGCGCGACGGCAACATTTTTCGATCGCGCGTTCGAGGTTTCTCACGCCCGCCTCGCGGGTGTAGGAGTCGATCAGTTCATAGATCGCGTCATCGTCGATCTTGAACATTTTAGCGAGAAGCCCGTGCTTTTTCATCTGCTTCGGCACGAGATGATGCCGCGCGATCGAGAATTTCTCGGGGCGCGTATAGGCGTGAAGCTCGATCACTTCCATGCGGTCGAGAAGCGGCCGCGCGATACTGTCGAGACTGTTCGCGGTCGTGATGAAAAGGCAGTTCGAGAGATCGACCGGCACTTCCACAAAATTATCGCGGAACGCCTTGTTCTGTTCGCGGTCGAGCACTTCGAGCATCGCCGATTCGGGATCGCCGCGCATATCGCTCGCCATTTTGTCGATTTCGTCAAAGAGGATCAGCGGATTATTGACGCCCGATTCGATGAGCGCGTTGACGATGCGCCCCGGCATCGAGCCGATGTAGGTTTTGCGGTGGCCGCGGATATCCGCCTCG
>CALEJO010000113.1 GCA_937898155.1 uncultured Clostridia bacterium
AAAACGCGCGTGCTTGCCATCGCCGGTCCGACCGCGAGCGGCAAAAGCGCTCTCTCGATCCGTCTTTGCCACGCGTTCGGCGGAGAGCTGATCTCCTGTGATTCCATGCAGATTTATCGCGGCATGGATGTCGGCACGGCAAAGCCCTCGGCGGCAGAGCGTGCCGAGGTGCCGCATCATATGCTCGACATCTGCGTGCCGGACGAGGAATATTCCGTCGCCGATTTTGCGGCCGGCGCCCGCATCTGCATCGAAGAGATCACCGCACGCGGGCATCTGCCCGTCTTATGCGGCGGCACGGGGCTTTATCTCAACGCGATCCTCGACGGCACGCAGTTCGGCGAGCTGTGCGCCGACGAATCCTATCGCGCTTCCCTCTCGGCATTTGCCGAAGCCGAAGGTGCGGAGGCACTCCATCAAAAGCTGCGCGCGCTCGATCCCGAAGCCGCCGATGCCATCCACCCGAACAACGTCCGCCGCGTCATCCGCGCGCTCGAAATCTGCCACGCGAGCGGCATGACCAAAACGGCGTGGGACGATGCCGCCCTGCCGAGAGAATCTCCTTACGACAGCTTGCTTCTCGCGCTCGATTACCGAGACCGCGACACGCTCTATGCCCGCATCGAAAAGCGCGTGGACGCGATGTTTGACGCGGGGCTGGAAGCGGAGGTGCGCGCCCTCGCGGAAAGCGGGTGTCTCACGCCCGATTCCACCGCAGGCGGTGCCATCGGATATAAAGAATTTTTCGCCTATCTGCGCGGCGAAGCGACCATCGGCGAAACGAAAGAAGCCATCGTCGTCGCCACCCGCCATTACGCCAAACGTCAGCTCACATGGCTACGGCGTCGGCAAGACGTGATCTGGCTTTATCCCGACGACTATCCGAACGCCGACGGACTCTTCAAGGCGGCGGAAGCCCTGATAAAAGAACACTTCTGACAAAGGAGAACGGTATGGAACGAAAGGTGCGTATCCGCAATATTCTGATCGGCGCACTGTGCCTGTTCGCCGTCGTATACTGCGTCTATCATATCGCGTTGCGCTTTCGCAAGCCGACGGACCTCTATACCGTTCGTCCCTATTCCGCCGACGATATCCGCACGTTTTCGGGCTATCTCTTCCGCGACGAAACGGTGCTGACGACCTACGCCGCCGGCACGCGGAACTATACGCACTACGATGGAGAAAAGGTCGCCGTCGGCGGAATCGTTGCCGAGGTCTATGCCGCGGGCGGCGAGGACACGACCGCGCGGCTGAACGCACTCCGCAAGCAGGCAAAGGTCCTCGCGGAAGCAGATCGGCTCGGCAATCTGTCCGCCGAAACCGTCAATAAGGAAATCGAAGCCCTCTATATTCGCATCGCGCAGGCGACCGGCGACGCCGCCGACCGTCTGCAAGATAAGCTCCTCGTTCTGCTCGCCAAAAAAGATCAGATCGCCGCGGGCAAGGACAATTACGCCGCGGAAATCTTTGATCTCGAATCCACACGCGCCGCGCTCGCGCGCTCGCTCGGCTCACCCGCCGACATCGTCAGCGCACCGACGGCAGGCGTCTTTTATTCCGAAACGGACGGGCTTTCCGCGCTTTTCACGACCGACGCGGCACGCGCGCTGACGCCCGCCGCGTTCGATGAAATTTTGCGTGAATCCGAGTCGTATATCGCATCCCCTGCCGCTGTCGGGGTTTTAATGACGAACTTCCGCTGGTATTACGCCTGTCGCACGCAGGCGTCGGTCGCGGAATCGTTTAAGGTCGGAACGACCTACACCTGCACTTTCCCCGAAAACCGTTGCTCGGAGACCGTTCCGATGACACTCTGCTCCAAGCAAGCCGACGAAACCGGCGCCCTGCTCGTCTTCACGACGATGAACGTGCCGAGCGATTTCGACATGGACCGCTGTCAGCGCATGGAGGTCGTCTGCGCGACCTACACCGGCTTCCGCGTCCCGACGGAAACCGTCCGCGTCGTGGACGGTGTCACCTGCGTTTACGTTTACCGAAAAGGCACCGCGCATCTGCGGCAGGTCGATATTTTGTTCGAGCAAGACGGCTATTTTATCGTTTCTGATACGATGCCGGACAGCGAAAATCCGCTCAAGCTCAACGATCTCATCGTGCTCGGCGATCCCGACCTTTACGACGGAAAACTGATAAACTGAAAGGAGCCGACTATGGAATCCGAACTGCAATCCATCCGGGAGCGCGTCGCCGCGATCCGCGCGGAGCTCGCCCCCTATCCGAACGCCACGCTGTCTGCCGTCGTGAAAACGCGGACGGCGGAGGAGATCAATTTCGCGATCCGCGAATGCGGCATCTCTGTCATCGGCGAAAACCGCGTGCAGGAGCTGCTCGCTCACTACGACGCGCTCGACCGTTCGGCGTCCGTTCATTTCATCGGCACCTTGCAGAAGAACAAAGTCAAATATATCATAGACAAAGTGGATATGATCGAATCGCTCGACAGCGTCGCGCTCGCCGAGGAAATCGAAAAGCGCGCCGCCGCGATCGGGCGCACGATGCCTGTGCTGATCGAGATCAATATCGGCAGAGAAGAAAACAAGGGCGGCATTCTTCCCGAAGACCTCGCCCCGTTTTGCGATGCGCTCCGCGCGCTCCCGCACCTCCGCCCCGCGGGACTCATGACCATCGCGCCCGTTTGCACGACACCCGAGGAAAGCGCCGTTTATTTTGCGCAGGTGCGCCTCCTGCGGGACGATGTATTCGCGCCGCGCTTTCCCGAAGTGATGTTGCCGATGCTCTCCATGGGAATGTCGGGCAATTACCGCGTCGCGCTCCGCGAGGGCTCCGATCTCATCCGCCTCGGCGAGGCGATTTTCGGCAAACGGCGCCTCCCTGCCGAATAACGGAAAAAAAGCCAAAAAAATCTTATCATTTTTTTAAAAAAATAATTGCAATTTGGATAGGACCTATGATATAATAACTTAAAAGGTGGTTTCCGCCTTTTCTGATACGTAAAAAAATAAAAAAACATAGAATCTTGGAGGTTTAACATGGGACTGTTCGACAAAATCAAGGGTATGGTCGGCACGGACGAGAATTATGATGAGGAGAACTACGGTCTGAACGAAGACGATGTGGATATGATCCCCTCTCCCTCGACCGCGCGCCCCGGCATGAACATCTCCGGCAGCGACAACGCCGTCGCCATCGAACTGAAAGTGGTCCGTCCGGAAAGTTATGTCAACGTCAGAGAGATTGCCGATCATCTGCTGAATCACCGCACCGTCGTTCTCAACCTGGAAGCGACCAACCGTGAAGTGGCAAAGAGAATCATCGACTTCCTCGGCGGCGTTGCGTATTCCATCAACGGCCAACTGAAAAATGTCGCCAATAATACTTACATCATCACGCCCTGCAATGTGGACGTTGCCGATGCGCAGGTGAGAAACGTCGATCCCGCTCAGCAAGCACCCGTGATGCAAAACACCGCTTCCTCCATCAGCCTGACCAGCGATACCCTCTTCTGATCGGAGCGGTTGCCGATTTTTATAAAACTCTCAGACGGGGCATTTTGTCCCGTCAAGGTTTTATACGGCAAAAAATTCGACAAATTTCTGAGAAAGGAACCGTTTCATGACACCGATCACGCCAAAAGCGCTTTCCGAAGTCGAGTTTTCCAAAACCCTGCGCGGCTATACGCCCGCCGAGGTAGACTCGTATTTGCAGAAGGTGCTGGAAAATTACACCTTTCTTTATCGTGAAAATATTGAATTGGCGAAGCGCCTCGGCGAGGCGAACACCCATCTCGAAAATCTGACCTCCGAAGAAGAGACCGTGCGGCAGGAATTGCAGACGGCGAAAAACATCGGCGATCAGATCATCGAGGACGCCTACGTCAAAGCCGACGATATCCTCGCCGCGATCAAAACCAGTTGCGATTCGATCCTGCGCAATTTCCGCGACAAAATCGAAACGCAGAAAACCGCGTTGGCGGACATTCAGCAGAATATTCTGACGTTCAAAAACGAACTCTTTGAAAAATACCGTCTGCACATCGAGCTGATCGAGCAGCTCTCTCCCGTTTACGAATACGAGGAGGAGCTCTCCCCTGCCGAATATGTGGACAAGGTCGTGACGGGGCTCAAACGCGAGGTCGCGGCGCAATACGGCATTTCCCTCGAAAGTCTCGCGGCGGAGGCGGCGGAAGCTGCGCTCAGCACGGACGGTGCGGAGACGCGTCCCTTTGAGGCGCAGGAAGCAGATTCCCGTCCTGCCGCTCCGGCACCGGGGAAAGAAAAGCCGGCAAAGGCACAGGAGCCCGCTCCGAAGAAAAAGAAAACGCGCAGCATCCCCTCCGTTATGGAGCTTCTCGACGAATACGAGGACAAGGAACTGCTGTCGCAGGCAGACGATCGCACGCCCAAAGCACATCAGCTCATGCTCGATCTCGATGGCGAAAACAACGGCGAGCCGTTGTTTGAAGCGCAGTGATCCGCACGGAGAATCGACCATGCTGATTTGGATTCTCGTGATCGCGTCCTCGGTCCTTTTGGATCAGGCATCCAAGGCGATCATCGTGCGGCAGATGGACCTCCATGAATCAATCCCGCTGATCAAAAACGTCTTTTCCCTGACGTTCATCCGCAATGAAGGCGCCGCATGGGGGATGTTTGCCGATCACCGATGGGTGTTTCTCGTCATCACGGGCATCGCCATCATCGCGCTTCCCATTCTGCTCTATTACTATCGCAAGGAGCCGTTTTTATTCGGCTTTTCGCTCTCGCTGATCATCGGCGGCGCGATCGGCAATATGATCGACCGCCTGTTTCTCGGCTCCGTGGTCGATTTTTTCGAGTTCACGTTCATCGACTTTCCCGTTTTCAACGTGGCGGACATCTGCGTCACCGTCGGGACGGTGCTGATGTTCATTTATCTCGCTTTTTTCGACAAGACGATCTTCGCGGACAAAACCAAACGAAAGGATAACGAAACCGATGGCGCACAAAACGATTCCCGTAGTGAATGAAGACATCGGTCGTCGTTTGGATCAAGTCGTCGCCGAGCGCGAGCAGTTGACGCGCGCCAAGGTGCAAAAACTCATCGAGGACGGAAATATCACGCTCTGCGGCAAGCCCGCGTCCAAGAACGTCAAGCTCCGTCCCGGAGATGATATCGAAATCGAGTATCCCCCGCCCGTGCCCTCCGAGGCAGAAGCGGAGGATATTCCCGTTTCTATCGTCTATGAGGACGACGACCTGCTCGTCGTCAATAAGCCGAAAGGCATGGTCGTGCATCCCGCCGTAGGCAATCAGACAGGCACGCTTGTCAACGCTCTGCTCCATCACTGCGAGGGCAAGCTCTCCGGCATCGGCGGCGTGATCCGTCCCGGCATCGTGCACCGCATCGACAAGGATACGAGCGGACTCCTCATCGTCGCCAAAAACGACGAGGCGCATCTCGCGCTTTCCGCCGCGATCGCAAAGCACGAGGTCTCGCGCATTTATTACGCGCTCGCGCTCGGAAACATCAAGGAAGACCTCACGATCGACCGACCGATCGGCAGACACCCCGTCGATCGCAAAAAGATGGCGGTCACGGAGAAAAACGCCAAGCCCGCCGTCACGCATGTGCAGGTGCTCGCGCATTACGAGGGACTGACGCTTATCCGTTGCGCACTCGAAACGGGACGCACGCATCAGATCCGCGTGCATCTTGCGAGCATCGGGCATCCGCTTCTCGGCGACGGTGTTTACGGCAGCTTGCGCGAGCCGATGAACCGCAAATACGCCGCGCACACGGACGGGCAATGCCTGCACGCGGGCGAAATTCGCTTTACGCATCCGCGCACGGGAGAAGCCATGCGCTTCACCGCTCCGCTCCCCGATTATTTCACGTCACTTCTGACCGCACTCGGCGGCACCGAAGGAAAGGACCTCAATGAAACGCTTTGATTCTATCTTAATCGCCTCCGATATCGACGGCACCTTGATTGCCGACGGCACGATCGTGCCGCGCAATCGGGAACGCATCCTCGATTTCGTCTCCCGCGGCGGCGCGTTCGCGCTTTCCACGGGACGAACGCACCGGGATATTTATTCCGTCATCCCGAATCTCCCCGAACTCGTCAACGCGCCGTGCATCCTCTGCAACGGCAGTTTCCTTTACGACGTGCAAAAGGATGAGATTATCAATCCGAACTATATGGACGCAAAATCGCTTGATCGGCTCGTGCGCGAAACGCGCAAGGTCTTCCCCGACGTCGGTTTCCGCGCGGCATTCGGCAACGGAATCCTCGCCTGCAACGACGACGAATTCATTCATAAACAGCTCACCGCGTGGAAGCTCAATGACTTTACCACCTATGTGGACATCGAGGATTTCGCCAGCCACCCGTGCTATAAAGCCGTCGCCACCTCCTATGATCCCGAGCGGCTTTTCGAGGAAGACGAATATATGCAGAAAAACGGCTTCACCGACAGCTTCACGATCACGCGGTCCAGCCCCGCCATTCTCGAATTTCTGCCGCACGGCGTCTCCAAAGGGTTTCAGATGGACAAGCTCCGCTCGCTCTATCCGGATCGCACGCTCTACGCCGTCGGCGATTACGATAACGACCTCGAAATGCTGCAAGCGGCGGACGTCGCCGCCTGCCCCGAAAACGCGCTCGACAAGGTCAAGGAGATTTGCCGGATCAAGCTCTGCAACTGCCGCGACGGCGCGGTCGCCGATCTGATCGACAAAATCGAAGAAACGCTTTGAAATAAAAATTCCCCCTTATGGTAGTTTCTTTTATTCTACCATAAGGGGGTTCTTTTTTCTATGTCCGTTTTTTACGGACTTGTGCACATACCGACCGTGTTTTTCTTTTTTCAGTTTTTCAGCCGCTTTTTCGGCTCGATCGCGACGTCGCCGATGTTTTCTTTGAAGCCGAGCCCGATCGTTTCCTCCGCTTCCCCGAGGATCAGAAACGCGTTCGCGTCGATCGCGCGCACCGTCTGCTTCAAGGGGAAAATTTCATTTTTCTTGACGACGCAGAGAATGACCTTTTTCTCCTCCTTGCGATACCAGCCCATGCCGTCGAGAAGCGTGACGCCACGTTTCATTTTTTCCGCGATCTCGGAGGCGATCTGCTCGTATTGATCCGAAAAAATATAAGCGAGGCACGTTTTGTCAAAGCCGCCCGTCACCATGCCGAGCGCCACGGAGGAAAGCAGGATCGCGAGGAACGAATAGAATACGGAAACGAACGTCCCCGTCGCGATCGCGGAAACGATCACGACCGTCGCATCGATCAAAAAGATCAGCCGCGCCGTCGAAACGCCCTGCTTTTTCATTTTGATGAGAAGCGCGGCGAGGTCGGAGCCGCCCGTCGTATAGCCCCGCGCAAACATCAATCCGACTGCCGTGCCGATCGTCGCGCCGCCGAACAGCGCGCACAGTAGCATATTTTCCTCGGGGTTCGGAAACGCCGGCGAAAAAATTCCG
>CALEJO010000114.1 GCA_937898155.1 uncultured Clostridia bacterium
AGCGTAGCGGAGAACGGTCGGGGAGTCGCACGCGCTGATGCTCTCCCTCGCACATACGGAGTCCGAGGCAAGCGCCTCGGCGGCTCTTTTGCTACGCTTTTCTCCCGAGAAAAGCGGAAAGACGTTGCCCTCCCGCGAAAACCTCGCCGAAAAATCCGAAAACCTCCTTGACAAAATGCCCCATTTGTGGTAAAATGAAGAAAAACAAACATATGTTCGTTTTTTTGCCAAAAACGCGAAAAACGAAGGATAGGAGCAACGATGGACAAATCACAAGAAATCAAAAAAGACGGCAAACAATTTTTGGAGGAGCTTTTCCGGTTTGAAACGGAGATCCACGAGAAACAAACCGAGCTTTCCTACTGGAAAGAGCAGAATCTCCCCGCGGGTGCCCTCGGCGATGAGATCGCGGAACGCACCTGCGAGCTGGAAGCGCTGATCCGGGAGAAAACACAAAAAAAGTTAGATGCCACAAGGATGATCGATCAAATGACCGACCCGATCGGACGCGCGATCCTGCGCTACCGATATATCCTTTGTCGGACGTGGGCGGAGGTCGCGGACGCGTGCGGCGGCATGAGCGAGCGCAACGCGCACTATATCCACGATTCGGCGATCCGCGAATTTGAAAAACTGTATGCGGAAGCGTGAATCTGCGTGCGTTTTCCTTGCATTTCATCCCGGATTTGCGGTAAAATAATAGCGAACATATGTTCACATATGGGCGCGGGACGCCGCGCTTTTCGGGAAAACCAAATGAGAAAGGAATGCATTATGGCAGTTTTAACATTTCAAGTGAACGGGCAACACATCGTCCGCACGGACGGCGAGCTTGTCGTTGCGGGCAGTCGCAATCAGCTTCGGTGTCGGTTCACATTTGACCCGTCGTGGGCAGGCGTGACGAAGACCGCGATCTTTTCCTGCGGCTCGACCTGCTACCACGTCATTCTGACGAATGACGCGATCGCGCCGTCGGCGATGCCCGTTTTTTCGGCGGGCAACTGGAAAGTGTCCGTATTCGGCGGCGATCTGATCACGGCGGACACGGCGACGCTCGTTGTGCGACCGTCCGGCTACGCGGAGGGAACGGCGCCTGAGGCGCCGACACAGACGGTTTACGAATCGCTGATCGCGCGGCTGGACGCGCTAGCGGAGGGAAGCGGTGGCGGCGGAGGTGACGGGGGCGGCGGCACGTCGATCACCATTTCCGGCGGCACGCTCTATATCGGAGGTGATCAGAATGTCTGAAATCAGTAAGATCGTGGACAGCGCAAACCAAGCGGAATACGGCATCGCCGACCTCAAAGCGCGCGACGGCTCCGCGATCCAAAACGGCGCGATCACGCCCGACAAAACCTCGTTCGGCGGCATTCTGCATAAGACGTCGTCGAATCTCTATAACCCCGCTTTACAGACGGATGAGACGATCAGCCCGCATTATTACGTCAACGGCGCCCCCTATACGACGACGCAGTTCGATATTTCGTATCATTGCTCGGCGCCGATCGACGTGGAGCCCTCGACGGCATACTGGCTCGGTCTCGTGCCCGCGGTGGAGGGGTATCAAAAGCCGTGGGGCAACGCCTCGTTCGGCATCTTTTTCTACGACGCGGCAGGCAATTACATCAGCGGCGTGTCCACGAATTCGTTTACAACGCCCGCAAATGCCGCGACGCTCCGTTTCAATTACGCGATGTATCTCGGCATGACGCTTTTCGAGGTCAATCGCACCTGTATGCTGATCAAGGGAAGCGCCGCGCCTGCGCAATATGAGCAGTATTACGACTATTATCTCGATGCGCAGATCGAGACGCTGAACGGGCGCGTGGATCGCCTCACAAAGCCCGTTTATTATCATATCGCGGGCGATGTGCTCGATATCATTTACAAATACACGGCGACGACGGACCTGCGTATCCGCCTGCAAAAGAAAGGCGGGAACAACCTTTTCGACTTTTATCAGTTCGCGCTGATCAATAACGCGACAGAGTTTGTTTCCTCCGATTATAACGGCGGCGCGGTTCGGGTATTGACGACGAGCGACTGGTTTGCGCCGTTCGTCATGGCGGCAAAGAGCAATATCGACGGCGACGCGACGACGAGCCATCATTTTACGGGCGGCAACCACGAATATAACAATACCGGCACGGGCGGCACGCCGACGGCGCGCACGGTGGCCCTGCATTTCTTTGCCGACGGCAGAGAAGTGAGCAACACGGCGGGATACTGCGACCGCATCGAGATCGTCTGGACGAATCGCGTGCAGGCGTATAACACGAAAAAGACGGACGGCACGGGGCGCGAGGTGATGGAGGAGCGTCATCGAATGCTCTTTGACGGCGTGAGATTCCGCACGCATATTGAGCTTCGCCCGATCGAAAACGTGACGGTCGAAACGTGGTATGGGATGCAATGCGCGACGTTCGGACTCTGGAACGGCAACGCGCATTATGTCGGCGGGGCGAATCGCGCGCTGATCGACGTGACGACGGCGACCTCCTGCGGCAACAAAGCCGCGACGGCGCTGATCATCGAAAAGGATCACGACGTGCTCGAAATGGCGATCGACCCGACCGTCGATCTCGGCGACCGCCGCTTCTATTCCGGCACGGACGGCTTTTTCACGCGCACATATCAAAAAGCGTATATGAGCGTCATCTCCAATACCGATCTGAACGCGGACGAGGTCTATACGCTCGAGGGAAGTTATCGCTTCTATTCCGAATAATCGGGAATAGGACTTGCATTTTTTCGCAAAAGCGTGTATACTGACAGATAGTGAGTTCGAAACCATCCTCACTTAAAACAAAACTAAGGAGTTTATCTTATGAAACGGCAGATTCGCGCCCTTTGCGCGGGCGCCGTCATCGCGGCGCTTTACGTCGTGCTGACGCTTCTTTCCAATCTGTTCGGGCTTGCCGGCGGAAGCAGTCCGATCCAGTTCCGGCTTTCGGAGATGCTTTGTATTTTGCCGTGCTTCACGGCGGCGGCGATCCCCGGACTCGCGATCGGTTGTCTGCTCGCGAATCTTCTCACCGGTGTGGCACTTTTCGACGTGCTGTTCGGCGCGGCGGCGACGCTGCTCGGTGCGCTCGGCACCTATTTTCTGCGGCGACACCGTGTGCTTGCCACGCTTCCGCCGATCGTTTCCAATACGCTCATCGTGCCGTTTTTGCTCAAATATGTTTACGGCTTTGACGGCGCGGTGCCGTTTTTCATGCTGACGGTCGGCATCGGCGAGATTTTGACCTGCGGACTCGGCGCGCTTTTGCTTTATCCCGCGCTGGCTCGCCGCGAGGGTGAATGGAAACAATAAAAAAATGGCTTTCGCGTTTGCGAAAGCCATTTTTGACAGAACGGTTATTTTGCTTCTTTTGCCGCTTTCTTTTCGGCTTTTTTCGCCGCTTTGGCGGCTTTTTTTGCTTCTTTGGCTTTGGTTTTCTCGCTCTTGAAGCGCTCGGAAAGCGTCTCGAACGGGTAATCGACGTTGACGGTCTCGGGTGCGGTTTCAAGCTGGGTAGGGTCTTTCAGATATTTCTCGAACTGCGCGAACGCGAGCGCGTAAGTATGACCGTCCGCGATGCGCTCGTCCATGACGATGCCGAACGGCATCTGTTTTTCGAGGACGACGGCACCGTCCTTCATCTTCGGCACGTCGATATTATTGCCCATTGCAAAAACCATGCCCATCGTGCCGAAATCGTAAACGTGGTGATAGATATGGTTTGTGCGAATGCTGGCGAGGTTCGTCAGCACGGCGCTACCGTGAAAGGGGCTCAAATCAAGCACGAAACGCGGCAAAAGCCCGTGCTTATCGAGGAAGCGGAGCGTGGCGAGCGCGAAACGCATCAGCGGGCCGCAACTGAGCAGGACGCTGAACAGCTTATCCACCTTGGTATTGCTGGAAGATTGGTTGTTTTCCTCGATATGCTTTTCGATTTTTTCATTGACCTCGTAGATCGTGTCGTAGGGGTCGAACTGCATTTTGCCCATCGAAGGATTATTGTCGGCGGGGCGAAGCACGACCATCGCGATTTTCAGCGTATTGTGCGCGTAGATTTTACTGTTGATTACGAAGCGGTTCAGACAGGGAAACTGCGAAAACGTGCGCACGAGTGCCGCCATGACGACGGCAAGGTGACTGGTTCGGAAGCCGCGCTTGCGTGCGTCTAATACATAATTATGAACGTTATCGTAAGGCACCGTCACGGTGATCATATTCTGCGAATCGCTGCGCTTGCGCATAAAATAAGGCGCGAGTGTATACATCGGATCGACGTTTTTTACGCGTTTGCCATCTGCTCTCATGGGGAGTCCTCCAAAAAGATTAGTCAGTCGATAAGAATATTATATAAAGATTCGTTCCGTCTGTCAAGAAATAATTTAAAAAGAACCCGAAAATGCGTCGGAAAAGAAAAAAAGCGGTTGACAAACGAAAGAAATTGTGATACAATGATACCCGCGATTGCAAAATCGGTCTGCGGGCCTTTAGCTCAGTTGGTTAGAGCGACCGGCTCATAACCGGTTGGTCTGGGGTTCAAGTCCCTAAAGGCCCACCAATCATAATAGGGGTGTAGCTCAGTTGGTAGAGTACTGGTCTCCAAAACCATGGGTCGTGGGTTCGAGTCCTTCCGCCCCTGCCATGAAAAAAACCACTTTTGTCTACCGGACAAAAGTGGTTTTTT